>NZ_JBSXOE010000026.1:0-5979 GCF_056859295.1 Roseovarius sp. B-10
CCGAGACCTCTTCGGTGACCCACAGGTGGATCGGCGCAAAGGCAACGAACAGGCCCGCACCAATCGCGCTTGGGCCAAGCTTCCCGCTAGCGATCCTGCTGACCCGCGTTCCATAGCTTGTCATGCGGCGTGCCGTCCTCATCTTCACCGGCGTTGCGGCCGAGCCACCGCAACTCTAGTCATTCCAGTAGATGGAAGCGCAAGCCATTATCTGGAAAGGTTTCAGTCACGCGGCGTCAACGGCCTCGCGCCAACGTGCGGTTCGATTTCGATGGCCTCGTGCGCCATTTTTGGGTTGCAGGCGCCAAGGATACGATAGCGCTCCTTATCGACGTCGATCTCTTTTCCGGTCGTTTTGGGCATAAGCGGCCCAACCAACTGCGGTTACAGCGGCCACCGACAGACCGAGAAAAGAGTGTCGTCACATGGTGACCTCCTTTGTTCCTGAACTACCATGCCGATATGAGATGTCCCAAGGCCCGTTTTTCACACGGATTCGATTTGCTGCTTGCCAAAGGCAGCTTTGACAACCAAATGCGAATGACCACACCGGTTTTTCTGAAATCCCCACAATCGCCCGGCCTCGCCTTGACCGATCGCCTGCTGAAACGCGCTGGAAGAACTGGAAGGTTAGCGCGAGGCGCGGTGGCGTCCTTACTCTTTTGGAAGCTCCACAGCGTGGGTCACCCGGCGCACTGACAGGGATGGGCCGCGATATCGGGTCGATCACGGGACATCATCCATGTCAGCAGAAACCCGGCCAACAGCAACAGCCCGCCGCCATAGATCATCCCCTTTGCCGGCATCTCGGCAAAGACCAAGAACCCCAGTGTGCTCGCGACGACCGGCGAGACGATGATATCGACGAGGGAATAGACGTTCGCGTTGAGAGTCTTGAGGACGATGGAGATGCCGAAATAGGCAAATCCCGTAGATACCAACCCAAGCGCCAGCGCCCAGACACCGGCAGGCACGACGATGCCCAGCCTCTCGTTTTCCGCCGTGCCCAGCACGTCGCCGGTGCCGTAAATCAACAGCGCCGGCGACAGGACGACCGCCGCCGCAAGCATCGACCACGCGATATCGTTGCCCGTCTCTGACTTGCCCTCGTATCGCATGTAGGTGATCATCGCCGCATAGATCGCGCCGTCCGTCAGCGCGACGAGATTGCCGATCATGTATCCACCTGAGAGGGGTTTGGCGAGGACGATGCCGACGATGGCGATACCGAAGACGAGAACATGGCCCAAGCCTGCCTTCTCGCCGAGGAAGATCGCCGAGAATATAAACGTAAAGAAGGGCGCCACGCTCCAGAAAATGACGGCATTGGCAATCGGCACCAGCGTCATGGCGTAGTTGAAGACACTGATCTGCGTCGCGATAAGAACACCGATGACGATGGTGTCCTTCAAATTCCCCCAGGGCAGGCGGATCGGTCGGCCGGTGGCGACTGGCAACGCGAGCATCAGGAAGGCGGCCGCTGTCAGGATCGCGTAGAAATTCAACGTCTGAATCGGGATTCTGCCGTCGGTCAGCTTGACGAAGACACCGATCGTCGCCTCGGACAATGTGATCAGAAGCAAAAGAAATATGGTTTTCATGTCCGGCATCCGATCAGGTGACGTCTGTGAACAAAGCGCCCGAATGTGCCTCAAGAGGCCCGTGAGTGCCGCGATACGGCAGACACGGGCGCGCGTCAGGAGCGGCTAGGCGTGATTGTGATTCTCGTCCGCAGTTATGTCGATGGCTTCTGCGCCGCTTTCATCGAGGCAGCGGTCCTCGACCTGCAAGGTGACGAAAAAGAAGCCAAAGCGCTTGCGCAACATACTATGGGCTATCTTCAGTGTCTCTTGCGGATCGGCCCCTTGCCGGACACGCAGGTGAGCCGAAAAGACATATTTGCCGCTGGTCAGTGCCCAGGCGTGGACGTGATGTGCGTCCGCGATGCCGTCGATTGCCTCCAGGTTCCGCGTGACCTCGCCAAGGCTAACGTCGCTCGGGGTACCCTCCATGAGCAAGTGGATGGAATCACGCAGGATCCCCCAGCTTGCCCAAACCAGAACGAAGCCGAAAGCCATGCCGAGAATTGGATCGATGAGCAGAAAACCGGTGAACTTGATGACCAGTGCAGTGATGATGATCAGCAGACTCCCGACGAACGTCTGAATGATGTGCCAGAGCGCGCCCTTGACGTTCAGATCGCTCTGGCTCTGCTTCCAGATCAACCCGAGCGAGATGAACTCGGTCACAAGGCCGCCAGCCGCTGCCCACAGCATTGGCCCGGTCGGCAGATCAATAGGAGACCCCAGACGCATTGCAGCCATCACGATCACCACGATCGCCATGGCAAGCAGGAAACCGCCATTGACCAGCGCGCCGATGATTTCCGTGCGATACCAGCCAAAACTGCGATCCTCATCTGCCGGACGGCGGGCGAGTCGCGCTGCAATGATTGCCACGAGCACACCCCCCACTGCGGAGAAGGTGTGGAACGCATCCGAGATCACCGCGATGGAACCGGTCCAGAGGCCGATTGCCATCTCGATGACGAAATAGACACCTGTTAACCAAGCTGAAATTGCCATGCCACGACCGCTCTGCGGCATGTGACCTGCGTGTCCCTGTCCGCTCATCATGGTCTCCTTTCCAGTTTGGTTCTTAAACTTTGGCGCATCTTCTGGGAAAAAGGATATCTTCGGGCCGCCCCGGCCTACAACCGGAGCGGCCTATTCTCAGAACATCAGACGCGTGCCGATCACGATGGCGAACGCATCCGTATCCTCGCCATTGGCGCGGAGAATGTCCTTTGTGTCGCCAAACGAGGCTTCGTAGTTCACGCCGATATAGGGAGAGAACGCGCGGTCGATGGCATCGTAGCTGAGTCTTGCTCCGATCTCTACAACTGCGCCGCCCGCGCCCCGGTCGCGCGCCAGATCATCCTTGAGAGGCAGATCAACCTCTATACTCGGGGTGAGGATTAGCCGATTGGTCAGAAGCGCCTCATACTCCGCCTCGAAACGGAAGAAGGGATGATCGGAGACAAAGAGATCGGCATCGATCTCGAACCACTGCGGTGCGAGGCCCTTTACGCCCACCACGCCAGCGTAGCGGTCGGGAGCACCGTCCGGCGTGCCTGCATAGGCGCCCACCACGGCGTCGAAAAACGTCGAGACCGGAAACTGCAGACGCAGCTGGTTTTCCAGCTTCTCGAAATCATCCGATGTGAGACCAAGTTCCGCCTCGCTGCGCCAGACGAATTTCATCTCATCCGACCCCGCCAGAGCGTCAAAATCCCAGACCAGGGCGTCCTCGCCATCCATCGAGCGATATTCGAATTGCTCCGCTTGAAAGCCCCAGATCAACGGTTCGGCCTGTGCAACCTGAGCAAAGGGAAGAAGAAAGCCGGCCAGTCCGGCCAGTTTGAAACATTTCATCATGATTTTCCTTTTATTGACTGGCTCAGGCTGGACGCCCCTTGACCACAACCTTGCGAAACATGCCGCCGTCTGCGTGGTAGGAGAGGTGGCAGTGGAAGGCCCATTGCCCAGGGGCATCGACTTCGACCTCGATGTCGGAGGTCACTCCGGGCTGGACACTCACCGTATGCTTGATGGGATTGCGCGCGCCCTGACCGGTATCGACGATCGACCACATCCCGTGCAGGTGCATCGGATGAGCCATCATCGTTTCGTTGATGAACCGGATACGCACGCGTTCGCCGTAGTTGAGGACGATAGGATCAGCGTCGTCGAATTTCACATCGTTGATCGACCAGATGTAGCGCTCCATGTTGCCCGTCAGACGGAGCTCAATGGTGCGCGACGGAGTGCGGTTCCGATAGAGCGGTCGTGCGGCGCGCAGATCGGTGTAGGACAGGAACTTCCCGCCGTTATAGGCCTTGGGTGTCAGCCCGCTGCCAGGCGCGTAGAACGGGTCGTCACCGTTAGACATCGCCATGCCGGAGCGGTTCATCCCGTTCATGCCAGGCGCGCTCGAACCGGACATCTGCGAGTTATCCATGTCCTTCATCGCAGGTTGTGCCGACGGCTCCATGTCGGAATGGTCCGCGCCCTGCGTGGCCGAACGGTCCATCGCCTGCGGTGTCGATGCACTTGCGGCACCCATGTTCGAGTGATCCATGCCGGTCATGTTCTGCATGCCGCCAGCGCTCTGCATGACGTTATCACCCATATCCATGCCCCCCATCATCCCGCTCATGTCGGCGATGGTGAGCAAAGGCTTGGGCCGGAGCGGTGGCACGGCCCCGGCATGGCCCTCTTTTGGCGACAGGGTTCCGCGCACGAGAGCGGTGCGACCCATGGACTCGGCAATGATGCTATAAACCTTGTTTTCCCGCGGCTGGACGATGACGTCATACGTCTCCGCCACGGCAACACGCAGCTCGTCCACCGTAACCGGTTTGACGTCGTTGCCATCAGCCTGGACCACGGTCATCTTCAAACCCGGGATACGCATGTCGAAATAGGTCATGGCCGAGGAATTGATAATCCGCAGGCGGACCTTCTCACCGGGCCGGAACTGCCCTGTCCAGTTCTGCGAGGTGCTGCGCCCGTTGATCAGGGCGGTAAATCCCTGCACATCCTCGATGTCCGTCGGCATCATCCGCATCCGGCCCCACATGCCGCGATCCTTGAGCGCCGCCTGCAGGCTGTCCTGACGCGAGTCCTCGATCAGCGTCTGCAAGGTGCGTTGCGAGCGGTTGTAGTAATCCGGCATCATCTTGAGGTTGCGCATGATCCGGTTGCCGGGATGCGGGTGCTTGTCGGCCAACTGCACGACATAATCGCGATCGGCCCGGACCCGTTCACCGTCACGCGGCTCGATCACGATCGCCCCGTAGGCACCGTCGGGCTCCTGAAAGCCCGAGTGGCTGTGAAACCAGTAAGTGCCAGCCTGTTGGATCGGGAACCGGTAGGTGAAGGTGTCACCCGGAGCAATACCGTTGAAGCTGATGCCTGGGACTCCGTCCTGTTGGAAGGGCAGGATCAGGCCGTGCCAATGAATCGAGGTGCTCTCGCGAAGGTTGTTGGTCACGTTGATGGTGACTTCCTCGCCCTCCTTGAAACGCAGGGTCGTTGGAAGCTGGCTCTTGTTGTATCCGACCCCCATTTTCCGAAAGTTCCCAGTATCGATCCGAACCCGGTCGACAGTGATGTCATAAGTCCCTTTCGACGTGATCCTGGGCGATTCATGCGCGCGCAGCACCGTCGGCATGGCGAGTGCGGCAGCCGCGGTCAAACCGAACTGACGCCGGGACAGACCTGTTGCCAGATGTTTCGACGAGCTGAGCGCGGTATCGGAAAGCGCGCGCTGTTTTCCTTGGAAGAGTCGCATACTCTTCTCCCCTTTTGATGATTGACGTGAAGGTTCGCCCGAAAAGGGCAGATATGGATTTGCTTGAGGAGGAGTGTTCCCGCGAGCGCCGGAGGTGTTCAGACGCGGCCCCAACCGGGGCACTCGTCAGACATTCACACCCATTCAAACTTGGGCGAGAACCGAGACCGCAAACGCAAGCTGCAGGAATGGAAATCGAAGCTTGTTCAGGCTCGCGGCGGGGGCGAAGAAGCTTCTGGAGTCAAGCTCTCGGCGTCGACTGCGTGTGACCGGTGATAGACATGTACGACAAAGAGTTTCAGTCCGGGCAATGCATGGTCCACGTTAGAAAAAGTGGCGCAGTGTATCATCATGCCCGGGCAGCCAGGGATGGCATCGTCCGACACAAGATGTTGGCCACAATCACGCACATCCATCGCGACGACGTCACTCTGATCTTCGTGCGGCGAGCCAGCTTCAGATCCTACAAATGGCATAGCCGCACCCATCAGGAAGATGAGCGACAGAATATGTGCCATTCGTGTCAGTCTGAAAAAACGCATGGGTCCCCGTGGCCTCGTATCGTCGTAAAAGAGCGCGATTGCCGCGAAAGATCAAGGATACATTTCGTTACAATAATCTCGC
>NZ_JBSXOE010000027.1:0-114650 GCF_056859295.1 Roseovarius sp. B-10
CTCGGATGGCCGGATCGACGGGGCCGACCCGACCATCGCCGCGCTCACGGGCCAGATCGAGCTGCGCTTCGCCGATGAGACGCTGATCGACCAGGCGACGAACGGCACCGCCTCGACGCTCGAGTTCGGCTTTGCGCTGCCCGGCGGCGAGAGCTTCACGCTCACCGCGCACGAGGTCTATGGTTTCGCCCTGTTCAGCCGAACCACTGTTCGGCACAGGCCAAATCGCCCTCCAGCAACCAGATTTCCAAAATAAAACAAATGCTTGGACGCCGTTTTTCGGGATGGCGTTCGCGTTTGCGCCCACCGTGGAAGCACTGTGGAAGCAAGAGGGGCCGAAGTCCTTCATGTTGCTTCGCGTGTCCCCCTCGACTTCGCGGGCGTCCTTCAATCACTCGTCATCAGGGGCGTTTCCAAAATCTGTCGCACATAATTATGCCACTGCGCGGCAAACTCCTGCGCGAGCAACGACGGGCGGCGCTGTTGCGGAGTGATTAGCGAATATGCGAACGGTACGGACGGCTCGAACCTCTTGAACTTGACACTGGCGTTCTCCCCTTTCAGCCGAAGATAGCTCTCTGCGCTCAACGGATCGACAACTGCGCAGATTTGCCCCGCCTCGATGAAATGGAATAGCGGGACAAAATACTGGGCGTCCACACAAAGGTTGAACTCCGCCCCGCACGCGTCGAACGCTCTTTGCGTATCCCGGACCGTGACGTGCCCAGGTTGCAATGCGCCCATTGGCTCACCGTCAAGATTCTCAGCAGTGACCGTGCCGCGATCGGCAAGCGGATGATCGGCTGGCAAAGCACACAAACAGGTGCAGGTTGTGACCAGCTCTGAAAAAAGTTCCCTTTGCCAGCGATCCTCCGTCTCGGAACGGGTCCCCATGTCGCAGAACCCGATGTCGAAGCTCTGCGCGGCAATCAGGTTCAGGATTTGTGGAGAGCTTCGGGTCGAGAGCGTGACCCTGATATCGCGCGCATCGCCGATGAACCGGCTTACGAATTGCGGCATCAGAAACGCGGACGGGCCAGGCATGGCGACAATGCGAAGCGTTCCACGGACCCGGTCACGCATGCCGGCTAGGTTGGATCTGGTGGCAGACACCCGATCGAGGATCTCTTCGGCTTCGGAAAGCAGGTAACGCGCCTCGGGGACCGGGGAGAGTCGGCGGCCCTCACGATGAAACAGCTCCATGCCAAGAGATGCCTCAAGAGCCTTCAGTGCAGCACTGATCGCAGGTTGCGTGCGATGCAGGTTTCGCGCGGCGGCACTCAACGACCCGGTATTCATGATCTCACGGAAGACGGCCAACTGCTGAAGATTCATACACTCTTCTTATAAGAAAAATTTTGTATAACAAACATATTTCAAATTTGCTTTTATTTCATTGTTGGCTTCAGACTTCCCCGAGGCCGAAAGCACCGGGCGAGCGGCCTGCCTCTTTCCGGCCACGTTCAAAAAGGGAGACAAGACATGGGACTCTATGCAAGATTGACCGCCGCTTCGTTGGCCGCGGTTCTGACAGCCGGCGCTGCAGCGGCTCAGGATTCGTCGTTCTTCCGAATCGGTACCGGGTCCGCCGGCGGCACATACTTTCCCATAGGCGGCACCATCGCCAATGGCATCTCCGCACCGCCGGGATCGCGGCCATGCGACGAAGGCGGGCAATGCGGTGTGCCCGGCCTGATCGCAATCGCTCAATCCACGACCGCCTCGGTGTTCAACAACACGGCCGTGCAGAATGGCCAGCTCGAAGCCGGCATGGCGGCGGCGGACGTGACGCGCTCGATGTACCTGGGCGAAGGCAAGTTCGACGGCAAGCCGCACGAGAAGCTGCGCATCGTCGCGAATCTCTTTCCCGAGGATCTTCACCTCGTCCTGCCCAAGGGCGACTCGATCGACAATCTGGGCGATCTGGCAGGCAAGCGTGTCGGAATCGCGCAAGCCGGTTCGGGAACCCAGGTTGCGGTTCTCCAGATGCTCGAAGCCTGGGGCGTGACGCGTGAAAACATGGAAGAGGCCGAGCTGAACAACAGTCAGTCTGCTGAGCGCCTCGCCGACGGGCAGCTTGATGCCTATTTCTATGCCGCGGGCTGGCCGGTCTCTGCAATGGTCCAGCTGGCCACCACCAAGGGCATGGAACTGCACAGCTTCTCCGAAGAGGACCTCGCTAAGATCAACGAGATCATCCCCGCATACATTCCGTCGAGCATTCCCGCAGGTGTGTACGAGGGCATCGACTATGAAGTGAAGACGCCCGCGGTTTCGGCACTTCTGGTTGTCTCGTCGGACCTGAGCGAAGAGCTTGTCTATGGAATCACCAAGGCCCTGTGGAACGACAATACCCGCAACCTGCTCGACAATGGCCATGCGAAGGGCAAGCAGATCACGCTCGATACGGCGCTCGATGGGGTCATGAACCTTGGAGTTCCGCTGCATCCAGGAGCCGAAAAATACTACAAGGAAGTCGGCGCCCTCGAGTAACAACCACTACTTTCGTATTGCGCGACACGGGAGCGGCGGGCCGGGTGCCCGCTCTCCCGACGCCGCTTGCGACCCTGAACTGCAAAGAGATCACACATGGGCAACGCAACCGACCAGAAGGCGCATGACGTATCTGGCAAAGATCTGAGCAGGATCGAGAAGAAATTCGACGAGGGGGCTGCAACGCGCACCGTCGGGCCGGGCTTTGCCAAGGTGCTGCGCTATGTCGCCCTGACCTTCGCAACCTATCATTACCTGACCGCAGGGTTCGCGCTTCCGCCGGATTACTGGCACATGGGCTGGCACCTGTCGGGCCTGTTCATTCTCACCTATGCGCTGTTTCCGCTGGTCCCGACAAAAAGGGCCTTCGACTACAAGGTTGGAACGTTCCACCTCGGAGGCGTTCCACTTCTCGACATGCTCCTGATGGCGCTTGGCGTTGCGTCTGCGCTGTATCTTGGGCTGGCCTGGCGGGGCATCCCGGCTCTCGGGATCGAGGAACAGACGTTTCGGATGGGCAATCCCAACAATTACGACATGCTCTTTGGTGGCATCCTGATCCTCCTGGTGCTGGACATCGCGCGCCGGACGCTTGGCTGGGTCCTGCCGCTCATCATCTGCGTGTTCATCTCCTATGCCTTGTTCGGGCCGGTCTTTCCCGGGCTGCTCCAGCATCCGGGCGTCAATTTCCGGACCTTCGTGTCGTCGATGTATTTCCCGCAGGAAGGCATCTTTGGCGTAACACTCTGGGTCGTCTCGACCATTGTGTTCCATTTCGTGCTCTTCGGCGTCATCGCGCAGCGCACGGGGCTGGGGCAGTTGTTCATCGACAACGCCACGATCCTTGCGGGGAGGTATACCGGCGGGCCGGCGAAGGTGTCGGTGGTGTCATCGGCCTTTTTCGGGACGATCTCCGGCTCCTCGGTGGCCAATACGGTGTCGACCGGGGCCCTGACCATTCCGAACATGAAGCGACTGGGCTATCCGGGCCATTTCGCGGGGGGTGTCGAGGCTGCGGCGAGTGCGGGCGGGCAGATCACACCGCCGATCATGGGCGCGGCCGCGTTCATTATGGCCGAGTTCCTGGAGCTTCCCTATACCACGATTGTCATCGCTGCGATCTTTCCCGCGCTCCTGCATTATGTCGGCGTCTTCTCGGTGGTCCACCTTATGGCCCGTCGGTTGGGCCTGAAGGGACTGGAAGCGGACAAGCTGCCGCAACTTGGGGCGGTCTGGCGCGAAGGCTGGGCAAACGTTGTGCCTCTCATTGGCCTGCTGGTCGTGCTGTTCTCGGGCTACACGCCATACATGTCGGCGTTTTGCGGGATTTCCCTGTCGATCATCGCGGGTATGAGCCGCGTGAAGAAGCCGTTGACCCTCGTTTATCCTGCCGCCTTCATCACATTCGTCATCTGGAAGTATCTCGGCGGCGGCTTCGATTTAGGCATGTCCGCGATCCTTATGGCAGGGGCGGTGATCACCTCGCTCAACCCGCAGCGGCGCACGACCCTGGCAGAGATGGCAGACACCTTCGAAACGGGGGTCAAATACGCCTTGGCCGTCGGCGCGGCAGCGGCGGCTGTCGGGATCGTCATCGGGGTGATCAACACCACCGGCATCGGGTTTCGCATCGGTTTCATGGTCACGCAGACGGCCACCAATCTCGGATCCGATCTGCACGGGCTTTTCACCTACGGGTCCTGGGAACTCTTTTCGATGCAGGACCTGACACTGTTTATCAGTCTGGTCTTCATCGCCCTTGCCTGCATCCTGATGGGGGCCGGGGTGCCGACGACGGCGCTCTACATCATGCTCGTATCGGTGGCGCAGCCGGCCCTCTCACAGCTGGGCATTCCGCCGATCGCCAGCCACATGTTCGTCCTCTATTATGGTGTCGTTGCGGAAATCACGCCGCCGGTTTGCACATCGGCATATGCTGCTGCGGCAATCGCGGGGTCGAACCCGTTCCGCACCGGGATTTCCGCCTTCACGCTCGGATTGGGTAAGGTGGTGGCACCGATGGCCTTCGTTTACGCGCCCGTGCTGCTCATCGTCTCGTCCACCGGGTTCGATCTGTGGGAATTCACCTATACCGCGACGAGCTGCATCCTGGGGGTGGTATGCCTGTCGGCGGCGGTTGTCGGGTATTGGCTCGCGCCAATGGGCGCCATGTTCCGCTGGCTGATGGCACTGGCCGGGCTCGTCTTCATCGCTCCTTCCCTCCAGGCCGATCTGGTCGCGCTGATCATCGCCGGTCCGGCCATTGTCAGCCAACTCCTGCAGCGTCGCCGTGCGCTCGCGGAGGCCTGAGCAATGGTGAATGACGTCACCGTCCTCGGTGCCGGGATCGTCGGCATCTGCACCGGGCTGTCCCTGCTCGAACGCGGGCTGAATGTCCGCCTAATCGACCGGGACGATCCGGGGCAGGCGACATCCTTTGGCAATGCCGGTGTCATCTCGCCCTGGTCTATCGTGCCGCAATCCATGCCGGGTCTGTGGAAGAAAATCCCCGGTTGGCTGATCGACCCTCTGGGTCCGGTCATGGTCAGGCCCGGCCACCTGCCGCGCATGCTGCCTTGGGCTCTGCGCTTCCTCGCGTACGGTCGCGAGGACAAGGTGCGCGATATTTCCGCGGCGATGGAAATGCTCAACCGCGATTGCGTCTCGCTCTACCGCCAGCATCTTGCCGGTACCGGGCACGAGGACCTGATCCGTGACAGCCACTACATCCACGCCTTTCGCGATGGACGGGCGGCGCGTCTCGATTCCCTCGAGAACGAATTGCGCCGGGGGGCCGGGGCCGAACTGGACAGGGTCGATGGCGAGGAATTGCGCCTGCTCGAGCCGGCCCTCTCGGAGGATTTCGAAGCGGCAATCGTGATCAAGGGGCAGGCCCGCGCGATCTCGCCGGGGCGCCTGGGTCAGGTCCTTTCGGACAAGTTCCGCAGACAGGGCGGCGAATTGTTGCGGGCGACGGTTCAGAGCATACACCCGCTGGAACAGGGCGGGTGGTCCTGCATCACGGACCAGGGCAGCTACCAGGTGCCCAAGCTTGTCCTGGCGATGGGTGTATGGTCCGCAGAACTGCTCAAGCCACTGGGCATCCGCATCCCGCTGCAATCCGAACGCGGCTATCACATCAATTTCTCCGCACCTGGCATCACGCTCAACAATTCGGTCATGGACGTGGACAACAAGTTCGTCGCCTCGACGATGGAGCAAGGACTGCGCGTTGCTGGCACGGCCGAGTTCGCCGGGCTTGATTCGCCAGTGAACGAGAAACGCCTCGCCGCGCTGATCCAGGTTGCGGGCAGGCTGTCGCCACATCTCAGGACAGCCGAGTATTCGACATGGTCCGGTCAACGTCCGAGCTTGCCCGACAGCCTTCCCTGCATCGGCGAGATCGACGGATTCCCCGACCTGATCACCGCTTTCGGGCACAGTCATTACGGCTTGATGATGGCCGCCAAGACTGGCCGGACCGTCGCCGATATCGCGACCGGGGCGACCCCGAACGTCGATCTGTCATCCTTCTCACCAACCCGTTTCTGAAAGGAATCCCAAAGTGCCAATCTATCCGGGCGGTCAGAACATATGCGGCATCACGATCGGCGTACTTGCCCTCGAAAGCTATTTCCCCAAACCGCCGGGCCATATCAAGAATCCCTCCAGCCTCAACTTCACTGTCACCTACGAGATCCTCGATGGCATTACGGTGCCGGCGCTGCTCAACAACCCGGACGGCGGGATGAAGAATCGGATCATCGAGGCGGCCCGTAGCCTGGAGGCTCAGGGCGTTCGGGCGATCACGGGCTCCTGCGGCTTTCTCGCACTGTTTCAGAACGAAATCGCCGCAGCGGTTTCGGTCCCTGTTTTCGTATCCTCGCTGATCCAGGTGCCGATGGTTCATCACATGACGGCCGCACCGGTCGGCATCGTGACCGCGTCATCGACGGCCCTGACCACGGACCACATGAGAAATGTCGGTGCGGGCGATGTCCCGGTCGAGATCCAGGGGCTTGAAGATACCACGGAGTTTGCAGCCGTGATCCTGCGAAATGAGCGGACGGAGATGGACCTCGATAGAGTGGCAACCGATGTGATCGACGCCGGACAGGCACTTATCCGCCGGGCCCCCGAGATCGGCGCGATCGTGTTGGAATGCACCGATCTGCCGCCCTATGCCCATCTAATTCAGGAGGCGTTGTCCCGGCCCGTCTTCGACCTGACGACGCTCTCCGGCATGGTTGCAACCTGCGTAAAGCGAGAGCCCTACTCCGGCTTTATCTGAAAACGCCGGCGGGGTTCTCCCGGCCTTGATGGCAGAACAATCTCGGAGCGGCCGGGAATCGGTTTTCCGGATGATCCGCGGCGGGATGCGTCAACGCAGGACAAGGCCGTCAAGGTCTTCGCGAGTTTTAGGAAGAAGCTCAGCGAGTAGGGAGTGCTTGTATGTCGACTATGTGTTCAATCCCACGTGTTGATGGTGTGATCCTCTCGCAGGAATGGAAGGAAGCACTATGGGACAAGTGCGTCACGGGAGCGCCACGACCACGCACGCGGTCAGAGCTGCAATACAGCGATCGCAGGCTTCGCTCGCCGAGTTGAGCCGGGAGTTGGGGATCAACCGGCTCTGTTGCACAAATCGGCTGATGGCCGAGGTTCCCCTTTCCCCGGGCAGACTTGTCCCACGGCCTCTGTGACAGGTATGCCGAGCGCGGTGTAGCCGTTCAGGACGGCGATCCGAACCTGGAGCTCCGCGACCTGACGGTCGAAGTCCCGTGCCATGAGCCGCTGGCCCATCAGTTTCGCTTCGCGGACCTTCGGTTCACGCAATGCATCTTGGTCTCGACGCGACTTCGGCGGTGGTATCCGCTCCATCCTCGCCAGAGCGCGCGGCCAAGGTATTTCGAAGCGCGCAGGGCCTCGTTACGGGGCGAGCCATTGTCCGCCATCGGTCCGAGGACGATGGCGAGCGCTCCGGCGGTGACGGTCTTCCACGGCTTCGCGTTCTTGCGGGGCGGGATGACGGCATGAGCGCCGCGCTCTGCGATCGCATCATGGCGCTTGCGGGTGTCGTAGGCGCCGTCTGCCGTGACGCTGCCGATCTCCTGGCCCTCCGGTATCTGGCTGAGAAAGTCGGGCAGCATCGGCGCATCGCCGATATGGCTCCCGGTGATCTCGACGGCTCGAACCTCCAGCGTTTGCTCGTCGATCCCGAGATGGATCTTGCGCCAGACGCGCCGTTTCCGGCTACCGTGCTTGCGTGCTTGCGTGCTTGCGTGCTTGCGTGCTTGCGTGCTTGCGTGCTTGCGTGCTTGCGTGCTTGCGTGCTTGCGTGCTTGCGTGCATGCCATTCGCCTTCGCCCTCGACCTTGATGCCGGTGCTGTCGATCAGCAGGTGCAACGGCCCCCTGGAGCCGCGATACGGGATGTTCACGGCGAGCGTCTTCTGGCGGCGAGACAGCGTGCTGAAGTCGGGCACCGACCAGCCAAGCCCGACCAGGCGCAACAAGCTTTCGACGAACCCGGTCGTCTGCCGCAGCGCCATGCCGAACCTGCCAGGGGCTTCGCCCGTTCAGGGCTGAAACGCGCCACCGGCGCGTTTCCGGGACGCCCTTCACCCTTCATCGTCAGGCACGTCTGGATGGCGGTATCGCTGTAAGTCTGCTGGCGGCCACGCCTGCGTGTTGGCGCGGCATCCCAGATCATCGTCGGATCGAACCAGATCGTCAGCGAGCCACGGCGCTTAAGCGCTTCATTGTAGGCCGGCCAGTTCCTGGTCTTGTAAGTCGGGGGTCTGGGTTTGCTCACGCAGCCAAGCTACCATGCTGGATTCATAAGATGAATCCCTCACGGAACTTGTGCAACAGAGGCGTGTCAATCAACAACCTGAGTCCCGCAAAAGGCTTGCAGGCGTACCTGATCGGGCAATTCTCCGTATTTCTCGACGAACCATTTTTTCATCAGCGTCACGTTGGAAAACCCGCAGGCGACCGCGATTTCATTCATCGCTAAGGCAGTTTGCTGCATCAAGCAGCGGGCCCGGTCCAGCCGCAGGTCGCGGTAGACCCTGAGCGGGGTCTGACGCAATAGGTCGCGAAAGCCGCGTTCCAGTTTGCGCGGGCTGACATCGAGGATCTCAGCGATCTGGCTAACGGTCAGCGTATCCTCCAGATGATCGAGCATGATCTGCAATACGTCGCTGATCACGCTGTCGCCCTGCGCCATGCGCTTGTAGCGCCAATACTCACCGGTGATGGTTTCCGTCTCTGGGTCACTTAGGCCGAGATAGCGTAATAGAGTGGTGCGGGTAAACTCGCCATCGCGGGCCCCGACGAGTTCTACCATCATGCGGATCGCGGCGACGGGACTGATCGCGCTGCTGACCGCCTTGTGGTGGCAGGTAGCGGTTTCGGCCAAATCCACGGAGGGGCAGGTTTCCTCGATTCCGGCGCTAAAATTAGGGTGGACCGACAGTTGCTTGGCCCCCGTCACACCAGCGGCCAGGGGCACAAACACGGCGGAACCCACAAGACAGAGCCGCGCGGCGTTGCGGATGCTGCTACGCAGATCGCGCAGATGCGCGTCATCGGGCCGCCAGGCGGTTTCAATGCCCCCGACCAGCACGAGTGTTTGATCGGGGGTGCAGGTGAACCCGCCGGCAAGGGCATTGGCCCCGTGCAGGCGGGTCCACCGATAGCTGTCCTGCCCCAACAGGCGGTTGGCCGAGCGCAGAACGTCGATGCAGGCCTCGGCGGCGAAAGCCATACTGGGATCCTGGCTGAGAAAAACGAAATCTCCTGACAGGCTGCGTTTCATCTGAAAAGGTCCGGGCGCGGCGGGACGGTCAGCGTCAAGGTTTTCAAGAAACATCCGCTTTCTTCCTTTGCTCTTTAACGCAAATAGCCCTGAATTCCATTTGCTGCTTATGTTTGGTTAACATTTGTCAGCGACACCTCAACCGCGTGCAGGAAGGATTTGGCCGAGGAACTTGCCGACAAGAGCAGGTAGTCATCCTCTCCTGTGCGCAGGATCAACACGCCCAGATGTTCCATCACCGTGCGCGCGGCGTGATCCACGCCAAACACCTGCCTGTGCAGGTCGAGCGGGCAAATCCGTTCCAGCGCGCGCCGTGTGTCAGGGCCAGACAGCGCGAGCGCGACCCAGACATCGGTCTGATCGGTGGTGTAGACCGCGCCGTTCAGCCGGTCCGCCACCACGCGCTCGGCATCGGGTGTCGCGTGGGTGAACAGCGCGAAGGCCAGATCCGGGGCCAGCCGGATGAGGCGCGTGCCGTCATCGGCGACAACGGACCGGCCAATGTCGGGCAGGTCCACGCCATAGGCGGCCCTGATTGCCGTGAGCGCGTCTTCCTCTCCGCCCAGCGGCAACGCCAGCGACACCAGCGCCAGATCGGCGGGCGCCCAGAGCCGCACGCCCGCAATCTCCATCTCCGTGCCCGCCAAAGGCGGTTCTGCCTGCAAGGTATACTCAGCCACGCAACCGCTCCCCGTCCGGGTCGATGAAATGCGCCGAGACCACCTCGACCTCCATCTCCCTGCCATGCACCGGGCTGACAGCGCGCAGGATTTCCCCCATCAGCGCATCGCCCCGATTGAGAAAGCCCAGCCCGATGGAATGCCCGAGGCTCGGCGAATAGGCGACCGAGGACATCCAGCCCTGATCGTTCTCCATCGTCGCGGCCTCACCGCACGTGATGAAATGCGACCCGGCGATGAGCCCCGTGTCGCGGTCCACGGGCCGGAACCCCACCAGCTTCACCGCATCGTCGCGCAGCAGTTCGGGGCGCTGCGAGAGCACATTGCCGATGCAGTCCTTCTTCTGGCTGACCATCCGCCCCATCCCGAGGTTATGGGCCGTGGTCTGACCATTGAGCTCGTTGCCCGCCGCATGCCCCTTCTCGATGCGCATCACGCCCAGCGCCTCGGTGCCATAGGGCACGGCGTCGAATTCGCGCCCCGCGTCCATCAGCACGCCCATCATGGCATTGCCATAGCGGGCGGGGACCGCGACCTCATAAGCCAATTCCCCGGAAAAGGAGATACGGAACAGCCGCGCGCGCGTCCCGCCGCAGACCGTGACCGCACCGCACCCCATGAAGGGAAACGCCTCGTTCGAGAGGTCATGCGCCTCATCCACCACCTTGCGCAACAGCTTGCGCGCATTCGGCCCGGCGACGGCAAATTGCGCCCAGCCATCGGTGGTGGAAATCAGATGCACATCCAGATCGGGCCACAGGCATTGCCGCGCGAATTCCAGCCGCCGGAACACCGTGACGGCATTGGCGGTGGTGGTGGTCATCACGTAGTGATTCTCACCCATCCGCGCGGTGGTGCCATCGTCATAGGCGATCCCGTCTTCGCGCAGCATCAAACCATAGCGAACCTTGCCCACCGCCAGCGTGGCGAACCCGTTGCAATAGACCCGGTTCAGGAACTCCCCCGCGTCGCGCCCCTGAATGTCGATCTTGCCCAGCGTGGTCACGTCGCAGATCCCCACCGACCCACGCGTCATCAGCACCTCGCGATCCACCGAATCGCGCCACCCCTGCTCACCGTCGCGCGCGAACCATTGCGCGCGCAGCCAGTTGCCCACCTCGACGAAGGTCGCGCCATTGGCCTCGGCCCACCTATGCGACGGCGTCAGGCGATAGGGCCGGAACTCGCGGCCCCGCGCACGGCCCGCCAGCGCGCCGATGGGCACCGGCGTATAGGGCGGGCGAAAAATCGTTGTTCCGGTCTCGGGGATGGTCCGGCCGGTGCATTCGGCCATGATCGCAAGCGCGGGGATATTTGCCGTCTTACCCTGATCGGTGGCCATGCCTAGCGTGGTGTAGCGCTTGAGATGCTCGACCGCGCGAAAGCCCTCCTGATGTGCCTGCTTCACGTCCTTGACGGTCACGTCGTTCTGCAAATCGAGCCAGGCGCGCGCCCGGCTTTGCGGCACATGCCACACCGGCGCACAGTCGCGCGGCTCGTCCTCGGCGCGGGGCAGATCGCTCTTGTCAGCATAGCCCAGAGTCTCGGCCACCGCGCACCCCTCGCGCAATGCCGCTGCCAGCGTCATCGCCCCGTTGGCCGCGCCCGCCACTACCATGCCGGGCGGCAGTTCGCGCCCGGGCACGAAGGCCGACAGATCATCGCGCCATTCGGGCCGCCCGCGCTGATGGCAGGTCAGATGCACATTCGGGTTCCAGCCGCCCGACACCGCGAGGCAATCGACGTCGATCATCTGCCCGTCGGTGAGCGTGATCTGCCGCAGCCCCTTGCGCCCGCGCGTGTCCATCACCGCGGCCCCCCGGACATGCCGCGCGCCGGGCACATCGCAGACGGCGGGCGCGTCGCGCGTGTCGATCACGGCGGACACCTCGACCCCCTTGGCCACGAGGTCAGCGGCGGTGCGCCAGCCGTCGTCGTTGTTGGTAAAGACCGCCACGCGCCGCCCCGGGGCCACGCCCCAGCGATTGGCATAGGCGCGCACCGCGCCTGCCAGCATCACGCCGGGCCGGTCGTTGTTGCCAAAGGCCACGGGGCGTTCGGTCGCGCCCGCCGCCAGCACCGCGTGCCGGGAATAGACGCGCCACAGCACCTGCCGGGGCTTGCCGCCGCTTGTCGCCAGATGATCGGTGAAGCGTTCCAGCACGCCGTAAACACCGTGATCGTAGGCCCCGTAGACCGTGCTGCGGGGCATCAGGCGCACGTTTGCCATCGCCGCCAGTTCGGAGACGACACCGGTAGCCCAATCGGCCCCGGGCATCCCATCCACCTCCAGCGTCTCGGCGTTGAGCCGCCCGCCCATGACGAAATCCTCATCCGCCAGGATCACCCGGGCACCCGCGCGCGCCGCCGTGCGCGCCGCTATCAGCCCCGCAGGCCCGGCGCCGATCACCAGCAGATCGCAATGCAGGTAGCCCTTGTCGTAGCGGTCCGGGTCCTCCTCCATCGACAACCGCCCCAGACCGGCAGAGGCGCGGATCGCAGGCTCATAGAGCTTTTCCCAAAAGGCGCGCGGCCACATGAAGGTCTTGTAGTAGAACCCCGCCGACAGGAACGGCGACAGCAGGTCCGTCACCGCCATCAGGTCGAACTCGAGCGAGCCGCGATGGTTCTGGCTGCGCGCCTCCAGCCCGTCGAACAATTCGGTCACCGTGGCGCGGGTGTTGGGCTCTTGCGCGGCACCCTTGCGCAATTCCACCAGCGCGTTGGGCTCTTCCGACCCGGCGGTGAAAATACCGCGCGGGCGGTGATACTTAAACGACCGCCCCACCAGCGGCTGCCCGTTGGCCAGAAGCGCCGAGGCCAGCGTGTCGCCCGGATGGCCGCGCATCGGCCTGCCGTTGAAGGTGAAGCTGATGTCTCTTGAGCGGTCGATCAGACCGCCCTTGATACGGTTGACCTGGCTCATCGGCTGCGCCCCCGGGCACGCGCCACGTCGCGGGCCAGTTCGACCTGTGTGATCTCGTGGCTCACCGTGTCACGCGTCACCACCAGCCAAGACCGGTCGCCCTGCTCGTGATACCATAGCTCCTGATGCGCGCCCGCCGGGTTGTCGCGCAGATAGCCATAGGCGTGGAATGCCTCGGCGGCCTCCGCCGCCTGCCAGTCGGGCCGGTCGATCAGGGCGGCATCGCCCAGATAGACGAACTCGGCGGCGTCGCGCGGGCCCAGAAGCGGGTGATTGATGATCATGGAGTCGCCTCCGTGGCGTGCGGGGTCATTTGGATATTTTTGGCAAGATGAAGCATGGCGCGCGCCCTCAATGCAGGTTGGGCTGGTTGCCCATGCCCTTTTCGTCGATCAGATGCCCGCGCGCGAAGCGGTCGAGGCGCATTTCCGTGGCCACCGGGTGCGGTGCGTCCCTGGCCAGCAGATGCGCGTAGCACAGGCCGCTCGCCGGGGTCGCCTTGAAGCCGCCGTAGCACCAGCCGCCGTTGAAATAGAGGCCGTCAATATGGGTGCGGTCGATGAAAGGAGAGCCGTCCATCGACATGTCCATGATCCCGCCCCAGCTGCGCAACAGCCGCGCGCGCCCGATCATCGGCATGATCGCCATGCCACCCTCGGCCACGTCCTCGACCACCGGCAGGTTGCCGCGCTGCGCGTAGGAATTGTAGCCGTCGATATCGCCGCCAAAGACCAGCCCGCCCTTGTCCGACTGGCTGACATAGAAGTGCCCGGCCCCGAAGGTGATGACGCCCGGCAGCACCGGCTTCAACCCCTCGGTGACGAAGGCCTGCAGAACATGGGATTCAATGGGCAGGCGCATCCCCGCCAAGGCCATCACCCGGCCGGAGGAGCCCGCGACGCAGACCGCCACCTTGCGCGCGCGGATGGCCCCGCGTGTCGTCTCGACGCCCCGACATTTGCCGTTTTCGATGTCGAACCCGGTGACCTCGCAATTCTGGATGATGTCGACGCCGCGCGCATCGGCACCGCGCGCATAGCCCCAAGCCACCGCGTCATGCCGCACCGTGCCGCCGCGCCGCTGGAAAAGCCCGCCCTTGATCGGAAAGCGGGCATTGTCGAAATCGAGAAACGGCAGTTCGGCGCGCAGCTGATCGGCATCGGCCAGTTCCGCATCGGCGCCTGCCAGAAACATCGCGTTGGCGCGGCGCACGAAGGCATCGCGCTGCGCGTCCGAATGAAACAGGTTCAGGATCGAGCGTTGGCTGACCATCGCGTTGTAATTTAAATCCTGCTCCAGCCCCTCCCACAGCTTGAGCGACATCTCGTAGAACGGCTCGTTCCCCGGCAGCATGTAGTTGGAGCGGATGATCGTGGTGTTGCGTCCAACATTGCCCGACCCGATCCAGCCCTTTTCCAGCACCGCGATATTGCGCAGGCCGAATTCCTTGGCGAGATAATAGGCCGTGGCAAGACCATGCCCGCCGCCACCGATGATGACTATATCATACTCGGGTTTCGGGTCGGGGTCGCGCCAGACCGGTGTCCAACCCTTGTTGCCGGTCAGTCCCTCGCGGAGGATCTTGAAGGCGGAATAGCGCATCGGCTCTGTCCTGTGGCTCGCTCTGGTGCGATCATCGCCGATCTTCGGGGGCTATACTTGCCTTTAACAGTCATTTAAATGACAAATATGGACAAACCATCCAGGCAAGCCCCGGACCCGCATCGAATCGGCATCCTGCCAATCCCCGGATTCGCGCTGATGTCGCACGCCGCCACGGTCGAGCCGCTGCGCGCCGCCAACCTGCTGGCCGGGCGCCTTCTGTATGAGGTGATCCATATCGCGCCGACGCCTGATCCGGTGTGCAGTTCCGGCGCGGCGCAGGTCAGGCCCGAGGCGGGGCTCGCTGACGATCTGCACCTCGATAACCTCTTCATCGTAGCGGGGGGCGATCCGGCGACCTATCCGGCGCGCGCCCTGACCCCGTGGCTGTCGCGTCAGGCGCGGGAGGGAGTGGTGCTGGGCGGTGTCTCGGGCGGGCCGATCATTCTCGCGCGCGCCGGGCTGATGGGTGACAGGCGGATGACCGTGCATTGGGAATATGCCGCAGCCCTGGCCGAGGTCGCGCCCGACCTGCGCATCGAACGCACGCTCTATGTCATCGACCGCGACCGGATGACCTGCGCGGGCGGCACCGCGCCGATGGACATGATGCACGCGCTCATCGCCACGCATCACGGCCGCGCCTTCGCCCGCGAGGTCAGCGACTGGTTCATGCATACCGAGATCCGCCCGCCCACCGGCCCGCAACGCTCCGGCTTGGTGGAGCGTGTCGGCACGCAAAGCGCGGCGATCCTCGACGCAGTCGAGGCGATGGAAGGCAATATCGCCGACCCCCTGTCCCTGCCGTATCTGGCGCAGATCGCCCGGCTCTCCCCGCGACAACTCAACCGGTTGTTCCGGCAGCATCTGGGCCAGACCACCCATGGCTATTACCGCCGCCTGCGGCTCGACAAGGCGCGCAACCTGTTGCGCAATTCGGCGCTCTCGCTGACCGAGGTCGCGCTCGCCACCGGCTTTGCCAGTTCCTCGCATTTCTCGCGCGCCTACCGCGCGGAATACGGCCAGCCGCCGTCGAAGTATCGCTAAGCCGCGCAGCGCGATAGGTGTTGCCAGTCGTGTGCAAGAGTACCTAGACCGCCGCAAGGAACGTCGTAGCAAACCCGTTCAGCACCACCGCCTTGATGACGTCCCAAACAAGATTTTCTATTTCTGATCCGTCATGTCTCGCTGGTGATCTTGCTTGCGTGCGTGGTCCCACCGAGCGCGGCGGATGCGTGCCCCCTTGTAGGCGTCCATAAGCGCGATGGCGTGGATCATGAAGCCGCCGGCATAACGCCCGAGAAAACTGTGCTCGGGTGTCGTCAGATTGTAGCTCACCCAAGCGAGGGACAAGGCGGTGAACGCGAACATGAGCCCGCGATGCGCCTCGCCGTTCAAGACCTGCCCCATGCCTGTCAGGATGCTGGAAACGGCCAGAACCAGACGGGGATCGTATGGCGGGCGATCGGATTGGCTGGTGTGGTCTGTCATTCTGTGTCCTCAAGGCTCCGGGCGATGCGGTGCCCCAGATCAAGCAGATCCTCAGCCATCACGCGCGGGAGTTCCGTGCAGTTGAAAAACGGCAGGCGGGTGAGAAGATAATGACCGCGCTGACCTTCGTCCATCCGATAGACAAGGCGAAGACCCTTGGGGCTGAGAAATATCTCCTTGCCGCGGCTATCCCCGGTGAACTGCGCCAGGTGGGGGGCGAGGGCCGGGATCACCCGTGCCCTGGCCTCGGCCGGGTCGTCGCAACGCAGTACTGCCTCTTGCGGCCAGTCCGGTGGGGTGGAAACGCGTTCAGGCATGCGGCCATGCGCGGAGTAATATTCGGAATTGTCGGGGCGCATCATCATGTCGAAATGCGAGCGAAGCCGCAGCGGGCGGTGGATTGTTACCAGAAGCCACAGAACCGGCAATTTGCGTAGCTGGATCGTGTCGGCAAGGGCGCGCAATTCCGTGCGATATCCCTCTCGGGTGCCGCGCAACACCGGGTAGTCGCCGCGTGTGGTAATGATTTCGGGAGTTTCGAGGGCATTGCGTGCCACGTCGAAAAAGCCGTCTCGCCGCGCACAGGCCTCGCTGTGGTCGCGGCGATAGAGCCAGCCAAGCGCGGCGGTGCCGGCCACCGCCAGTGCCACCGCCGCGCCCGTTGTCATATGATCGTGACCGGCGGATGCGGGTGTCTGAGCACGTCATCCACCACCGACCCGGTCAGCAACCGCCCGAAGGCGGTGTGCCCGGTCGACCCCATCACGATGTGATCAAAGCCCTGCTCGGTGGCATAGCCAAGAATCGCTTCGGCAATGTCGCGGCCAGCGATGGTGGCGCTGGAGACATTTGCAATCCCGCCTTTCTGAGCTGCGGTCATGGCATCTGACAGCTCCTTGGCGATCAGGGCCTCACCGGCATCGAACAGCCGCGTATCCCAAAACGGGCTATCCGCCGCAGTCGTTGGTGTCACCGTTGTCACGGTGACAAATCGCAGGTCACAGCCGATCTTTGCCGCGAGGGCGACCGCGAAGTCCACGGCGCGCGCCGCAGCCTTCGATCCGTCTATGGCACAGAGAATTCTGTCCATCATGATCCGATCCTCCTGATCAATAGCCAACCGGCTTGGGCCAGTTCATGGTGAACTGATCCGCGCGGCGGACATATTTGTAACGATGCTTTACGAACCATATCGACACCACGACGTAGAAGGCCATCATCGCCAGAAGCTGGAGGCCAAAGCCGAGATAGGTCGCGAAGAACGTGGTGATACACAGGATCATCAGCACGATCGCCGGCATCGGGTGGAACGGATGCACATAGCCCCGCTTGATCGACCCCAGCGGCCATTTGCGTCGGAACAGGATCATGTTGATCGGCATGAAAGTATACCCCAACAGCCCCGACAGGATCGAGAAGGTGATCACCTGATCCAGAAGCCCGGTAAAGGCGAAGGACACCGCGATCGGGATGAGGAAGATGATCGACCGGAAGGGGGTGCGGTAGCGCGGATGCACTGCCCCGAACCATTGCGGCATATACCGGTCGCGCCCCATCGAGAACCAGGCCCGGCTGGCATCGTTGATGCAGCCATTCGCCGAGGCGGTGGCGGCAAAGAGGGTGCCGACGAAGAGGAAGACCTGCAATACGGTCGACCCGGTCATGCGCGCGGCATCATAAAGCGGCACCGTCGCCTGGCCAAGGTATTCCCACGGGATAAGACCGGTGCAGACATACCATGTCAGCGTTGCCGCGATCAGAAGGGTAATGATCCCCGTCATCGTGCCAAGCGGCAGCGAGCGTGACGGCGAGCGCACTTCTTCTGCGGCCTGACACGTTCCTTCGATCCCGAGGTAATACCAGATCCCGAACTGGAACGATGCGATGACGCCGATCCAGCCATAGGGCAGGTCCGTCAACAGCTCGGAATGTTTCAGGATCGCGCCCGGGTTCCACGGCTGCACCCCGACGAACAGGATCACGATCGAGACGAACGCCGCTGCCGTGATGATGAAGTTGAGCGACAGGGTCATGAACACGCCACGATAATTCAGAAAGGCGAGAAACGAGATCACCAGCACCACGAAGGGTTTCGGATCAAGCGCGTCATAGCCCGTCTGCTCGGCGAGGATCATCAGAAGGTCGCCCACGATCAGCGCGTCGGCGGCCTCGAGCATGGTATAGGCCATCACGAGGTAAAGGCCCACATTGAACGCCATGAGCGGACCCATGATGTGCTTGGCCTGGGCGTACTGCCCGCCCGCCGCCGCGACCGTCGATGTCACCTCCGAATCGATCATGGCGACACAGGTATAGAGAAGGCCGATGACCCAGCAGGCGATCAGCGCGCCATAGGCGCCGCCCTTGCCTACGGAAAAGTTCCAGCCCATGAACTCGCCCACAAGGACGATCCCCACGCCGAGCGCCCAGACATGCGCCGGGCCAAGCACGCGCAAGAGGCCGATCCGCTCCTGACCGCTCCCTGCACCGGTTTGACTTGCGGTTTGATCGCTCATGACCGATCCTCCGCATTTCCGTTCAGCGCGCCATGTTCCAGCAATTCGTCCACGCCCTCCTTGGAGGACAGAAGCGTCTCTTCATCGAATTCCCGATTGACGCGGACCGCGTCGGCGACAATCCACAAAAGCATCGCGGCGGAGAGGCCCCAGGCGATGTATTCCAGTAATATCCACATTGTGTCGTTCTCCAGCCCTCAGGTGTCAAATCTCTCGCGGATCACCTCGCGCAGCTCCTTGTCGGAGACTTTCACGAGAAACACGAAATATCCCAGAATGATCACCGCCGTGATGATCAGCATCAGCGGGTCGATGGAGTAATCGAACCGTTGCGTGATCATCTCCGCAGCTGTTTCGGGGGTGTACCCTAACTTTTCCCATTGGGCCTGCATGGTTTCGTTCTGACCGAGGGTTTCCCAGTTGACGGTCTCGGGCATCACGTTGGTGCTGCTTGCACCGGTCAGGCCAAAGATCAGCGGGATGAACAGAACGAAGTAAACGAGCGCGAGAAGAAAAACCGCATCGAAGAACTGTCCGACGCCGCTCTGTTTCGGGGGGTCATAGCGTTTGCTCATCTCTCACCCCTTCCCGTGCTTCGAGGCCTGCATTTTGTCGTAATGCATCAGATCAATGCGATCCTTCCCGTGCTTCGCGGCCTGCATTTCGTCGTAATGCATCAGATCAATGCGATAGATCGCATCCTTGTCATGCGCGTAGTGCCGCACCATGGCGGCGATTGCGGCCGTGTTGAACAACAAGACCATGCCCGCCGATCCGATCAGCACGGTGCGGATCGCCCCGCCCCCGACCAGGCCGCCGACACTCCACAAAACGAACAAGATCACGAGCCAAAGGACCGCGACGAACATCGAGGCGAACAGCACATCGCCCCGATACGTCTTCTCGATCCGGCTCTCCATATCCTGAGCCATTTTCTCCTCCCTGATTTTGTTCCGCTTCTGGGAACATGATTCGCAGGGTACCAATAAATTCTTTTCAGGCAATATTTTTTATTTTTATGAAATTTTGATTGGCAATGCTCGCGCCTTCCGCAGCCCCTGAGCGAGCTTTTTCTTAACGGTTTGGGAACAGCACAGGCGTTCGACTTTTGCGACCGCAAGCAAAGTTTCGCGCCCCAAAAGGGGCGCGGGGAAAAGAGCTTAAATGTCGAGCGTGTTGTCGCGCTCCCACCGTGAGAAATGCGAGACGAACGAGTCCCACTCCCGGCGTTTGAGCTTTACGAAGGCGGCGGAAAATTCATCGCCCAGGGCCGATTTCAGCACCTTGTCCTTGTCGAAATACCGCAAGGCGTCCAACATGTTGAGCGGCAGCCGCGGCGCGTTCTTGACAGTATGGCCATCCTGATACATGTCGATATCGAGCCGCTTGCCGGGCGTGGCCTTGGAGGAGATGCCGGACAGGCCCGCAGCGATGATCACTGCCTGCATCAGATAAGGGTTCGCCGCGCCGTCGGGCAAACGCAATTCAAAGCGCCCCGCCCCCGGCACCCGGATCATGTGGGTCCGGTTGTTGCCGGACCATGTCACCGTGTTTGGCGCCCATGTGGCACCCGAGGTGGTGCGCGGTGCATTGATGCGCTTGTAACTGTTGACTGTCGGATTCGTGATCGCGGCCAGCGCCGAGGCGTGTTTCATCATACCGCCGATGAAATGCCAGCCTATATCAGACATGCCAAGATCATGGGTGCCGTCGGTGAAGAGGTTTTTCTTGCCGTCCTTGTCCCAGACCGAGATATGGGCGTGACAGCCATTGCCGGTCAGCCCCTTGATCGGCTTGGGCATGAAGGTGGCGCGCAACCCGTGCTTTTCCGCGACGGATTTCACCATGAACTTGAAGAAGGAATGCTTGTCCGCCGTGGCCAGCACATCGTCAAAGCCCCAGTTCATCTCGAACTGGCCATTCGCGTCCTCATGATCGCTTTGATAGGGGCCCCAGCCCAGTTCGATCATGTAATCGCTGATTTCCGCGATCACGTCATAGCGCCGCATGATCGCCTGTTGATCGTAACAGGGCTTCTCTGCCGTATCCAGATTGTCGGCAATCTCAAGCCCGTTGGGATCGAGCAGGAAGAATTCCGCCTCGACCCCGGTCTTGACCGACAGCCCCTGTTCGGCCGCCGCCTCGATCTGGCGCAACAGCACATTGCGCGGCGCCTGTTCAAGGGGCGCGTCGTTCATCATGCAATTGGCCGGGACCCATGCCACCTCTGGCTTCCACGGAAGACGGATCACCGCCTCGGGATCGGGCAGGGCCAGCATGTCGGGATGCGCCGGGGTCACGTCGAGCCATGTCGCGAACCCGGCAAAGCCCGCCCCGTCCTGTTGCATGTCGGCGATCGCCTGCGCCGGAACCATCTTGGCACGCTGCGCGCCAAAGAGGTCCGTATAGGAGACCATGAAATATTTGATTCCCTGATCGGCGGCATATTTTTCGAGATCTTTTGTCATGTTTTCGAACTTCCCTGTTGTCAGTCTTTTGTTTTTCCGGCTCACAGGCCCCCTTGCCCGGGGAACCAGGTGGTGCCTGCCAGCGGCACGCGTGCCATGGCCGCGGCCTCCATCGTCAGGGCACAGAGATCCTCGGGTTCCAGATTGTGCAGGCTGTTATGGCCACAGGCCCGCGCGATGGTCTGCGCCTCGAGCGTGAGCACGGTGAGATAGTTGCGCAGCCGCCGCCCCGCCGCCACCGGATCAAGCCGCGCGGACAGGTCCGGGTCCTGCGTGGTGATCCCGGCTGGGTCGCGCCCCTCGTGCCAATCGTCATAGGCCCCGGCTGTTGTGCCCAGCTTCTGATACTCGGCCTCCCATCGGGGGTCGTTGTCGCCGATGGCGACCATCGCCGCGGTGCCGATGGCCACGGCATCGGCCCCCAGCGCCATCGCCTTGGCCACATCCGCCCCAGTGCGGATGCCGCCCGAGATCACCAGTTGCACCTCGCGGTGCAGGCCCATGTCCTGAAGCGCCTGAACGGCCGGGCGGATACAGGCCAGCGTCGGCAGGCCGACATGTTCGATGAACACATCCTGCGTCGCCGCCGTGCCGCCCTGCATCCCGTCGAGCACGACAACATCCGCGCCGGCCTTGACCGCAAGCGTGGTGTCGTAGTAGGGGCGCGTGCCGCCGATCTTGACATAGATCGGCTTTTCCCAGCCGGTGATCTCGCGCAACTCGAGGATCTTGATTTCCAGATCGTCGGGGCCGGTCCAATCGGGATGCCGACAGGCCGAGCGCTGATCGATTCCCTTGGGCAGGGTGCGCATTTCCGCGACGCGATCGGTGATCTTCTGCCCCAAAAGCATGCCGCCGCCGCCCGGCTTTGCCCCCTGACCGACCACGACCTCGATCGCATCGGCCCGGCGCAAATCATCGGGGTTCATCCCGTAACGTGACGGAAGCACCTGATATACAAGAGTTTTCGAGTGTCCGCGCTCTTCCTCGGTCATACCGCCATCGCCGGTGGTGGTCGAGGTTCCGGCCAGCGTGGCACCCCGCCCCAGCGCTTCTTTCGCGGGGCCGGATAGCGCTCCAAAGGACATGCCCGCAATGGTCACCGGAATATCCAGCTCAATTGGCTTTTTCGCGAACCGGGTGCCAAGCGTGACAGTGGTGGTGCATTTCTCGCGATAGCCTTCGAGCGGATAGCGACTGATCGAGGCCCCGAGAAACAGCAGATCGTCGAAATGCGGCACCCGGCGCTTGGCCCCGCCGCCGCGAATGTCGTAAATTCCCGTCGCTGCCGCGCGGCGGATTTCGGAGTTGATCTCGTTGGTGAAGGTGGCCGACTGGCGCGGCACGGTTTGTGGTATCTTGGGTGATTGGTCGTTCATATCTGACATGCCTCAATAGGCCGACGCGTTGTCGACGTTGAAGTTATAGAGCTTTCTGGCAGAGCCGTAGCGCTTGAATTCGGACGGGTCGGCATCGCATTCACCCCGCACCAGAAGATCGCGCAGCAACTCGATATGTTCGGGGCGCATCTCTTTCTCGACGCAATCTGCCCCGAGGCTCTTGACCGAGCCGCGCACGAAGAGTCGCGCCTCATAGAGGCTGTCGCCCAGCGAGTCGCCGGCATCGCCACAGACAACCAGATTGCCGGATTGCCCCATGAAGGCCGACATGTGTCCGATATTTCCGTGCACGATGATATCGATTCCCTTCATCGAAATTCCGCAGCGTGACGCGGCATTGCCCTTGATCACAAGGGTTCCGCCCCGCCCGGTGGCCCCGGCATACTGGCTGGCATCGCCCTCGATGACGACAAGGCCCGACATCATGTTCTCGGCCACGCCTGGCCCGGCATTGCCCGCGACACGCACCGTGGATTGCTTGTTCATCCCGGCGGTGTAATATCCGGTCGAGCCGCGCACGGTCACGTCGATCGGCGCATCCAGCCCGACGGCGAGCGCGTGGCTTCCCTTGGGGTTGAGGATTTCCCAATCGCGTTCGTTGGTCTTTTCGCTCTGGGCGTGCAGCCGCGCATTCAATGCGCGCAGGCCCTCGGTCTGCAGATCAAGGCTTTGCATGTGTCAATGTTTCCAGAAATAGGCGGTTGAGGGTTCCGGCTCCCACACGCGGGCGGTTTCGATGCCGGGCAGGTTAACCATGGCGCGGTATTCCGAGCCGAAGGCGACATATTGGTCGGTTTCGGCCATAACCGCAGGCTTGCATGCGATCGGATCACGGATCACGCCAAAGCCGTCCTTGGTGCCGACAACAAAGGTATAGAACCCGTCGAGATCATCTAGAGATGCCTTGAGCGCGGCACCCAGATCGCTGCCCTGCGCCATCTTCCACGACAGATAGGCCGCGGCCACCTCGGTATCGTTCTGCGTCTCGAAGCTCAACCCTTCGCGGATCAGGCGTCGTCGCAGACTGTTGTGGTTGGACAGCGACCCGTTATGCACGAGGCATTGATCGGCCCCGGTGGAAAACGGATGCGCGCCCAGCGTGGTGATCGCCGATTCTGTGGCCATGCGTGTGTGTCCGATCCCATGGCTGCCAGACATCGACGCGACGTTGAAGCGCTCGGCCACATCGGCGGGCAGGCCTACCTCCTTGAATATCTCGATGCTTTCTCCCGAGCTCATGATACGCAAATCAGCATTGATCCGCTCCAGTGCCGCGCGAGCCTCTTTCGCCTTCTCAGACGGTAGGACCAGCACCGCATGGGTATCCTTGATCTCGATTTGGACCTTGGCGCCGATCTCTTTAGAGAGATCCGCGCCGAGCGTAGCGAAATCACGCACCGGCGTCGCGGATTGCACGCAATACAGCCATTCGCCCGCCTGTGCCCCACGATAGATCGCTATTCCGGCGCTGTCCGGGCCACGATCGGTCATGGTAACAAGCATGTCGGTCAGGAGCGCGCCGAGCTGCGGCTCAAGCCCCTTGTCCTTTAAAAACAAGCCCACAATGCCACACATGAATCGGTCTCCTCTGTCATGATCTGAAAGACCATAGCATAGAACCAATCACGTTCAACTATCAGGAAACAATTTTTCCCTATAGTGTATGAGAGTCTCTCTCTCTAACTTCCTTGCGGGTAGCAGATGATCGACAGATAGCGTGCCGGAAGCTCGACCAGGATCTCCGGGCCATGCGGCGTGTCCGCATCGAAAAACAGGCTGTCACCGGGTTCCAGCCGGTAGAGCTTGTCGCCATGTCGGTAATCAACGACCCCCTCGAGGAAATAGAGAAACTCCAGCCCGTCATGCTGAAAGGTGGGAAAGACGTCTGACCGCTCGCTGAGTGTGATCAGATAGGGCTCGACGGTGACGCCGGATGCATTTGCGCCGATATGGCCCAAAAGGTTGTATTGGTGGCCCGCGCGTGTCCCAGCCCGGGTAATCTCGACGGCTTCGCCGGCCTTGACGCGCATCGCCTCGCGACGTTCCTCGAACCGGCGGAAAAAGGAGGTCAGCGGCGTAGAAAGCGAATGCGCAAGAATTTGCAGCGTGGTCAATGACGGCGAGGTGACACCATTCTCGATCTTAGACAGCATCCCCAGTGATACGCCGGTCACCTGCGCGAGATCAGCCACTGTCATGCCCTTTTGCTGGCGCAACGCGCGCACTTCGCGGCCAATCGCGGTTTCAAGGTTGCGCTCCTTGAGGTCACGAACGCGATGCGGATCCTGCGCGAGCGTGGGGCGCTTTGTGGCAGCACGCTTTTGTTTGGTCATATATAATCTTTCTCTTTTTCCTGTTTAGTATATGCCTGCCATGAACTTCATTCCAGTCTATGGTTAGGTGTTCAATCCCACGGTTTGATGGTGTGGTCCTCTCGCAGGAATGGAAGGAAGTGATCCCCGCAAACAGGACCGTTTGAAGGTGGAGTTTTCCGCTATGATTTCCCGGCTGGGAGAGGAGCGGACTCACATGAAGGCATCGAAGTTTTCGGACGCGCGAGACAGGCGTTCATCATCAAGTTGGGCGAAGAAGGCACGCCGGTAGCTGAGATCTGCCGCAAGGCAGGCATCAGCCAGGCGACTTACTTCAACTGGAAGAAGAAGTATGCCGGCCTTTTGCCGACCGAGATGAAGCGGCTGAAGCAGCTCGAGGATGAGAATGGCCGGTTGAAGAAGATCGTGGCCGATCTGGCGCTGGACCGCGAGATGTTGCAAGACGTCATCCGGCGAAAGATCTGAAGCCCGGTCGGATGCGCGAACTGGTTCGCGGGATGTGCAGCGATTGGGCGGTCTCGATCCGGGCGGCGTGTGGGGCCATCGGATTTGATCGTTCGACGTTCCACTACAAATCCCGCCGCGCCGATCAGGCTGCCGTGGAAAAGCGGATCAAAGATATCTGCGAGACACGCGTGCGCTACGGCTATCGCCGGGTTCATGTGCTCCTGGAGCGCGAGGGCTGGGGCATAAACATCAAGAAAGTCTATCGCATTTACAGGGAGTTGGGCATGCAGCTGAGGAACAAGACGCCGAAACGGCGGGTGAAGGCCAAGCTGCGCGATGACCGTGCCGAAGCCGTCGGGCCGAACGATGTCTGGGCGATGGATTTTGTCCATGACCAGCTGGCGACGGGCAAGAAGCTTCGGATTCTGACGGTCGTGGACACGTTCTCGCGATACGTTCCGGTGCTCGACGCGCGGTTCAGCTATCGCGGGGAGGATGTCGTGGCGACGCTGGACCGGGTGTGCCGCAGATCGGGCTACCCCAAGACGATCCGGGTCGATCAGGGCAGCGAGTTCATCTCCCGCGACATGGACCTGTGGGCCTATCAGCGCGGTGTCACGCTCGACTTCTCACGGCCGGGAAAGCCGACAGACAATGCTTTCATCGAAGCGTTCAATGGCCGGTTCCGTGCCGAGTGCCTGAACGCCCACTGGTTCCTGACGCTTGCAGATGCGGCCGAAAAGTTGGAGAGTTGGCGTCGATACTACAATGAGGAACGGCCACACAGCGCGATCGGCGACAAGGTCCCGATCACGCTGACGAAATCGGGGGACATCACCAGCCTGTCACCCTGATCGAAGCCGGAAAACTCTCGCCAACGGCGGTAGAAGGTTCGGGGGCGGACCAGAAGCCTTGTGATCCGGTCGCGCGTGGCGGAAAGTTGGGTGGCAGGTCAGGGGCGCGACAGTCTGCACGTGTCGGGACCATGGGCCGCCGCAAGGAAGTATTGGACTAGAGCGTGTCGCGTTCATTCTCATTCACGCGACACGCTCCAACTCGTTGATTTCGCATGTTCAAGGGACTCAAGACCGGTTCCCACTTTTGAGCAGCATGCTCTAATCCTGCATGCCCCGCTCGCGTGCCTCGGTTAGGATCACCGGTGTCCCGTGTGCTTGTGTAGGGTATGCGCGATGAGGCTGCCATGACCAAATAGGGGGTGATGGTGGCGGAGCACACCGCGATTATCCGGCGGGTTGTTGATCAGCCGCCAGCCCAGCCATATCGCGACTGAAGCGAATACGACGCTCCCGATAGCCTGCCCGATCAACACTCCCTGCGCGCCGAGGAGTATACCGCCAACGACGACGAAGGGCCAAGTGCCCAGGGTGTTCTGCCCCCAACTCAGCCATGTCGAATAAGACGGGCGGCCCAGCGTATTGAACGAGGCACTGGCGACGAAAATCGCGCCATTGAAGAAGGAGGCAAGCGCCAAGGGGAAGCAGAAGAGGAATATCAGCGACTTCGTCAGGTTCTCGGCACCGAACAGCGCGGCGATCGGGCCACGGAACACGAGCAGGACCAGGGTGATGAACAACACGTAGATCGCAACGAACTTGAGAGCGTCGACATAAGCCCTCTTGACCCTCTCCATGTCGCCGGCGCCGAAATTCTGGCCGATTATCGGCCCGATTGCGCCCGCAAGCGCCCAGATCACCGAAAATGCAACCGGCGTCAGCCTCCCGATCACCGCCATGCCGGCGACCGCCTCAGGGCCAAATTTCGACATTTCGCGGGTAACGATCGCGGTGCCAATTGGCGTGGCCACGTTTGTCAGTACAGCCCGAAAGGCGAAGTATGAAACCGGCTGGTAATCACGCCAGAGCAACCTGAGTTTAGGTGCGACAAAGGCGTTGTGGCGGCGCATCGCCGGATAAAGCGCGAAGCCGAGCGTCACAAACCGTGCCGCCACCGTCGCCCAGGCCGCGCCCTCCATTCCCATATTCAGACCAAAGATCAAGATTGGATCCAGTACGGCGTTGGTCACCGCCCCGAAAAGCGATGGGAACATCGCCAACCGGTTCTCACCGTAGCCTCGCAGGACCGTTACGGTGACCATGGACAGCCCGGATACCCACGTAAACGGGATGATTATCCAAAGATAGGTTGCAGCCAGTTCGGCCACCTTGCCCTCGGCACCCAGAAGCCCTAGGAAAAACTTTATATTTGACAATAGAATCAGTGGTATAATGATAGAGGTTAACACAGAAAACATCGCTGTGCTGGTGGCGTATTCCCGGGCCTCCAGCTTGTCACCCGAGCCGATTGACCGCGATGCCAATACTCCCGCAGCGACCGACACCCCGATATTGATAGCGCTGGTAAAGAACATGAGGGCGCTGGCATAGCCCGCTGCGGCGGCCAACACCTCATACCCGAGCATCGAAATGAATATCAGGTCTATCAGATCGACCGCATAAATCGCCATCAGGCCGATGCTCGCCGTAAAAGATGAAACCGACACGTGACGCATAATGCTGCCAGTGGTAAACACCGCATTGTTCTCGGTCGTCATCTCAAATCTCTCTTAGTTGGGCCGGCCATCAACCATGCAAGCATTCCGGGGCCGCATAATTTCCCCTTTGCACTCGATTAGTGTACAGGCCAAAATCGTAGGCGGATAGCCTCAGTTTACGTTGGGACCACCCAACCAGACCGCTCGCTACGAAACCTGTCTGCCGTCGAGCAACTGTGTCTATTCGCCGGGCTGAATCTGCCAAGGTATGCCGGTTTTGATGATCGCGTTGGCGATTGTGATCAGCCTTCGCGCGATTGCGATAATGACGAGCTTGTGCGGCTTTCCGCGCTCTTTGAGACGCTTTGCGACTGGCTTGAGAACTGGATTGTGGCAGGCGGCAGCGAGCGCAGCTTGGAACAGCACATGTCGCAGAGACCGTCGTCCGCCCGCGATCGCTCTCCTGCCTCGCATCGCCCCGCTGTCGTGTGGGACTGGCGCCAGGCTGGTGATGGCAGCGGCTTCGCCTGATGTCATTCGGTCGAGTTCAGGCAATTCAGCGATCAGCATCGCCGCGGATACGGGCCCAATTCCGGGGATTGACCGCAGGAGGTTCGCCTTTGCGGCAAGTGGCTCCGTCTGAGCAATAACGTTTTCGATCCTTTGTTCGATGACAGAGATCTGGGCGCCGAGCACGTTTTGTAGATCATCGTCCATGGTCTCGACGTCGGCAGAAACACCCTGCTTCTTGCGAGCGCTGATCTGAGCCTTGAGTCGCTTGCGCATATCGACAAGCTGCCCTCTCCGCGTCGTCAAGGTTCTGAGAATACGGAGATTCTCATCTGGCAGTTCTCGCCGAACGCCGTGGTGGATACCGCGATGATGACCGGTGCGGTAAAGTTCATCATCATGGCTTAGTCAACGATCCAGTGGGTGCTGGCGGCAGAGCGGGTGCCGCAGGATCTGGCCGTCTGGGTCGCTAATACGATCAGCGAGCCATGGATGATCATCCTGGCGCTCAACCTCGTAATGCTGGTGGTGGGGGCGTTTCTCGACCTGCCAGCGGCGGTGCTGCTGCTCGGTCCGCTCTTCGTGACCATCGGTCAGGCAATCGGTCTGGACCCGGTACAGCCTTTGCCTGAGGATGGCGGTGAACCTCCCCATCGGGCTCTATACGCCGCCCTTGGAAACGATGCTGTTCATATCGGCCGCCATCGCAAAAGTCGGGATCGGCGAGGGGAGAAGTCGCTGTTGCCATTCTACCTCGTGGCGCTCGGCGTTCTGATGGCGATCTCGTTCATTCCGGCGCTGACCATATATTGAGCGCGTGGCATAAAGATGGTCTGCCCCCGAACCTTCTACCGCCGTTGGCGAGAGTTCTCCGGCTTCTGGTCCGCGTCGTGGTCCGATATGATAGCGGCCCGAAGGTCTGCGTTTCCTCCCGCGCCGGTGCCGCGACCATCATCTATTGACTATGAGTCGCGCCCCTTGACCTATATATTACCGCGAGGAAGCGGTAACGCCGCGGCATTGCCTGACCCAATTCATGATTGGACTCAATCTCGACGGGCTCATTAGGAGAAAAGCCAATGGAATCAATCACTGCACACCATATCATTCAGGCCGTTGGCTGGCTCGCTGTCGTATTGAAGGTGGCCACCTTCGCAACGAGCTCGATGATCCCGCTGCGGCTCCTGGCGATGGCGTCGTCCATCTGCTTCATCATCTATAGCGGCGTGTTTCAGGTCTGGCCGCTTCTGGTGATCGAACTCACCTTGCTACCCATCAACGCCTATCGCCTCTATGAAATCATCGCACTGCGCAGGTTGGTGACGCATATGACGGACGAGTCGGAACCTGACTTCTCCGCCGCCATGGCGTATGGAAAAAAACGTGTCATCCAAGCGGGCAATGTCATTTTCACAAAGGGTGATCCGGTCGACTGCCTCTATTATTTGGCCGAGGGTCGCGTTGAAATTGAGGACCAGAATGTAACTGTGGCCGCAGGCAAGATTTTCGGCGAGATGGCTTTCTTCAATGCCAGTGCCGAGCGATCGGCGACGGTTCGGTGCCTGGAGGATACGGTTGTCTATGAACTCGACGAGAAACGCTTTACGCGATTGCAGTATGAAGACCCCAAGTTCGCCATGGCCGTGATGCGCACGGTCACCAAGCGGCTCGTCGCGAACGCCGCGCAAACGCAGGAGGCTCAACCCGCGTGATGTCGGGTGGAGCCCATGGCCCCGGCAAGACGTTTCCGCTTTGTCGCCGCGCCATGAGAGAGGCAGGGCTGACATCCCTGTCAAAGAGGCGATTCTTGGCCGAGCGGTGGGCGCTCGAAGATGCGGGATTGCTCAAGCTGGTTGGCGGGCACCATGCCGGGAAGACGATGAAGACCTTCACCCTGGCCATGCCAATGCCACTGGACGCTTTCGAAAATGTGCAAAGCCTGTGACCTGAGCAGGCGGGAAAGGCTGATGCTCTTGCGGAAAAAAGCGGGCCTTGCGACGAGGCCTACGATTTCAGCTACAGCACCTGATTGACCGTTGTTCTCCGAGCGATACTCTGCTCTCGTGTAGCGCGACGACAGCCACGATCAGCTGCGCACACATCTGCAAAATCTGGTTCTCAGAGCCGGATCGCTTCATCCTCGACCCGATCCACGAGATGGCAGGACTGAACACTTAACGCACAGGCATCAACGCCCTCCAAGACTGACAGCAAATGTCAGAACAGTAGACAACACGGGGTATGCCAGAGTTAGTATCCGGCATGATGCATAACGTTCTTTTGATTCTGAAAAGATGCGGGACGCGTTGCGCCAGCGCTCTGGCGCTTTCATGCGCGATTTTGGCGACGCCCGGCGCGTCTTCTGCACAATCAGCCGACCAATGTCAGGTCACGCGGACTAGCGGCCGCGTGCTCGTTGAACGCGGTGAAGATCGGGATCGTCTCACCGCCGGTGAGATGGTTCTATCGGGCGACAGGATCATTACGCGCCGCAGGGCGCAAGTGACGATCCGGTGCACCGGCGAAGTCGCCATCGTCGTGGGCGCACAAACCCGGATCGGACTAGACCGGCTGCTGCGCCCCGAGGGTGATGCAACGTCTACGTCGGGCATTGATGTTTTCCGCGGGATCGTGGGCTTTCTTCGTCCGGGTGGGCGGCGCGATGGCTTCGTCGTGCGAACGCCCTCCGCCGTGGCCGCCGTGCGTTCTACGGAATGGACGATCGAAGTTGACGACAACGCAACAGCCGCCTTCGTGCGCGACGGCGTCGTTCTTGTAGGCTTCGCCGAGGACACTGTTCGCCTCACGCCCGGCGACGGGATAGACGTGGCTGCGGATGGCAGCGGCGGCCCGGTCAAGCAATGGGGCCAAGGCCGGATTGACGGGCAGTCCGAACGCTTGGGGCCCGATTGGTAGGCGTAGGCCGGTGGCGTCGGCGGGTCGTGCCGGCCCTTGTGGCGCTTCTGGTGATCGCCACAGTTCTCTGGCATCCGGGCGAGCGGGCGGGCATAGTGGGGGCGCTCGAAGGGCAACTTCTTGACGCACGGGTCACGCTGCGCGGCCCGTTGCCACCGCCCAAAGGCGTGGCGGTTATATTGATCGACGATACTGACATCGCCCAGATTGGGCAGTTCCCGCCGCCAAGATCGGTGCTTGCTTCGGCCATCGGCGCCGCGCGCGCGCAAGGCGCGTCGGCCATCGTACTGGACCTGCTGCTGGCCGACCCTACCCCTCGGGATGACGCGCTAAATGCGGCGCTGGCGCGCCCGGGTCCGGTCGTGCTTGCGACCGCACGCGGCGGGCCACCCTTCGTGGACGACACGCTGGCCGACGCCATCGACCGCAGCGCTGTGGAGGCCGCCGTCTCCGCAACATCTGGGGCCCTGGAAATGCCGATCGGGCCGCTGCCAGACTTTGCGGCATCCTCCACGCTCGGCCATGTCAACCTTGCGCTTGAGCCGGATGGAAAACTACGCCGATTGCCCGCCGCTCTACCCTTCGTCGCGGTCGACGGGGGCGCATGGATCCCTGGATTGGCACTGGCCTCCCTTCGCGCCGCCGACCCCGAGCGGTTCACGCCAATTGTGCTGCGCGGCGCGCGTGCGGGCGGGACGATCAGCCTCGGGCGAACCACCGTACCGCTCGACCAGTTCGGCGCAATCCCGCTCGTGTTCTATGGCGACACCGGAACCGTACCGACATGGCCTCTGCGCGATCTAGACCAGGCAAACCTTGAGGGGCGGATCGTCTTTCTCGGCGTCTCGGCACAGGGCGCACGGGACCGCTACCCCACGCCCTTTGATCCTGCCATGCCGGGGGTCGAGGCCCACGCAACACTCGCCGCCAACCTGATCGAAGGCCGCACACTCCGGCGCGACCATGTGGCCTGGGCCCTCGGTGGGATGCTCGCCCTCATCGTGGCGGGCATCGCCTATCCCGCGGCCCGCCAGCGCGCCCGCTTCGTTCTGCCCGCCCTGACCGCCCTCGCCCTCGCCACCTGCGTGGCCCTGCAAGTGGCATTCCTGGCGGGCTGGTGGCTCGATGCGACGACCGTGCTGATCTGTTTTACGCTTGCGGCGGGCCTCGGTATCACGGTGCAGGCCGTGAAGCACGCCCGCCACGCGCGCAACCTCGCGCAGTACCACGCCCCAAGTCTGCGCAGCTCGCTCGCCGAAAGTGATCTCTCCGCCCTCACGGGCCGCCAGATGAACGCCGCGGCCCTGTTCGTTGACCTCTCGGGCTTCACCGGCCGGAGTGAAAAGATCGGACCGAAAGGCACGGGCGATCTGCTGGACCAGTTCCACCAACGGATTGCCCGGCTGGCCGCCGAGCATGGCGGCGTGGTAGATCAAATCGTAGGGGATGCCGCGCTGGTGACCTTCGGCCTGCCTGAGCCCGCGCCGGGCGACGCCGCGGCGGCGCTTTCCTTTGCGGCGGACGTTACGCAAACACAGGACGATCCGGCGCATTCACTGCGTCTTGGCGCGCATTACGGGCCGGTCGAAGTGCGCGCGCTTGGCGGCGCGGACCACAGCCATGTCACGATGGTAGGGGATGCGATGAACGCCGCCAGCCGATTACAGGAGGTGGCCAAGGGCGCAGGTGCGCGGATTGCCATATCGGACACGCTGCTACAGCAAAGCGGCACGCCCGCTCGCTGGATCGACGAACTCGCCCTGCGCGACCTTGGCCCAGTGGAACTCCGAGGACGCAAGATGCTTCTTCACGTTTGGGTAAGCTAAACCGGCGGCCCGGTGGGGATCGGTCGACCTTATCGACGGCGCCGCGCCCTGGTCAAAAAGAGCCGCCTGACTGGTCCAGCCCGAGGGGCGCACTCCGGAGGCAGGTGAACCCCAGTTCCCACACCACGCCACTGGACACCGCCTGCCCCCATGTATCCACCATAATCGAGCGCCTCTTCGCGCTTGATGAATAGATTTTCAGTCCCAACCCGCATGATTCGCGTGGAATGCAGGGGAGATAGCGTTGGCGGTGTCCTGCAGCTTGGGCAGGATGTCGGCCACTATGCGCTCGCGCGTCCATGTATGGGCGGAAACCGAGCATTGCACGGCCGCGAATGCGCGTCCGTCATGACCGATTATCGGGCTGGCGACGCCGATTTCGTTAAGGATCATCTGACCGGTCGAAATCGCATAGCCATCTCTGGCGGACTCTTTGATACTGCTGGCGATCTGTGCGCGGTCGAGCGTCGTGCTGGGCGTGAAGGGGGTGATGGGCCATGTCTCGATCGCCTTTTGCCTTTCCTCTTCGGGGAATGTCGCGAGCATTGAGCGTCCGGCGGATGTCGAGAGCGCCGGTAGGCGGCGGCCGATGATGGTGGCCGCGAAATAGGTGCGTTTGCAGGGCAGTCGGCTGACATAGATGATATGGTCGCCCGAGATTTCGGCGAGATTCACTGTCTCGCCCAGGTCCTGGCTCAAGCTGATGAGCTTGGGCATGGCCTGCCCGATGAGCGGATCGGACCAGTAATATGCATAGGCCATTTGCAGCCACGCATGGGAAGGACGAAAGCGGCGCGTGACCGAATTCTTGTCGAGCATTCCCTCGACGTGGAGCGTGTTGGCGAGGCGCTGCGTGGCGCTCTTGTCGAGGCCGGTACGCTGCGCCAGTTCTGCGAGCGACAACTCGGTATGGCCCTCGTCGAAGGCGCGCAACAGGCGCAGCCCCTTGGCGAGAGAGCCGACATAGAGGGTATTCTGCTTTGTTTTCATAAGCCTCTCACAAAATGTTCCCGGGTCCCCGACGTGGGGCTTGACGCCATACGTGATGTTCGCGTTAATGGATCACATGGCGATTATAAGTATCATAATATGATACGTCAACAAAATACCGATATCACGCGCCTCGCCATATCGGCGCGCGACCAAAATAGGGAGAGAGACATGAAACAGTCCTCTTTGAGACATACCCTCGCCGGTCTGGCAATCGTCGCGGCCTCGGGTGCGGCATATGCGGAAAAGGCCAACGACACCCTGCGCGTGGCGTTCACCAAGGAGCTCGAGAACGTCGACAGCTACTTCAATTCATCCCGTGAGGGCGTCGTGCTGCAACGCGCGGTGTGGGATGGTTTGATCTATCGCGATCCGATCACCAACGAGTATTCCGGAAACCTCGCCACGTCGTGGGAATGGATCGACGACCTGACGCTGGAGCTGAAACTGCGCGAGGGCGTGACCTTTCACAATGGCGAGCCGTTCAACGCCGATGACGTGGTCTACACGGTCAATTTCGTCGCCAGGGAAGAGAACGGCGTAAAGACGCAGCGCAACGTGAACTGGATGAAATCGGCCGAGAAGATCGACGATTACACCGTGCGCATCCACCTCAAGGACAAGTTCCCTGCGGCCATCGAATTCCTGTCCGGACCGGTCTCGATGTATCCCAACGAGTATTACGCAGAAGTGGGCCCGTCAGGCATGGGTCTGGAGCCGGTGGGCACTGGCCCCTACAAGGTGGTTTCGGTCACGCCGGGGCAGCATTTCGTTCTGGAGAAGAACGAGAATTACCATGACAGCCCCAAGGGCCAGCCCGAGATCACCAATATCGACATTCGCACCATCCCGGACGTCAACACGCAGATGGCGGAACTGTTCAGCGGCTCTCTCGATCTGATCTGGCAGGTGCCCGCGGACCAGTCCGAGAAGCTGGCGGAGATGGGTCAATTCACCGTTGCCAACGAATCCACCATGCGGGTGGGGTATCTCTCGATGGATGCCGCCGGGCGTTCGGGAGAGACGCCGTTCACGGATCTGCGGGTGCGCCGCGCGGTCAACCACGCGATCAATCGCGAGGAGCTGGTCAATGCCCTGCTCAAGGGTAAGTCGAAGGTTATCTGGACGCCCTGTTTCCCCAGCCAGTTCGGCTGCATTGAAGAGGCGGCGGAGCAGTATGACTACGACCCCGAAAAGGCACGCGCGCTTCTGGCCGAAGCGGGCTATCCGGACGGGTTCAAGACCGAGCTCTATGCCTATCGGGACCGCCAGTATGCAGAGGCGATCCTGAGCTATCTCAACGCCGTGGGCATCGAGACCGACTTCAAGTTCCTGCAGTATTCCGCGCTGCGCGAACTCAACATGACCGGTGATGTGCCGCTCGCCTTCCTGACCTGGGGCAGCTTCTCGGTCAACGATGCCTCGGCGATGGTCAGCCAGTTCTTCAAACACGGATCGCTTGACGATGCGCGCGATGACCAGGTGCTGGCCGATCTGGAGGTGGCCGACAGTGCGACCGATCCCGAGACGCGCAAGGAGCATTACACCAAGGCCATCGAGCGGATCACCGAGCAAGCCTACTGGGCACCGATGTTCTCGTACAACACCAACTACGTGTTCACCAAGGAGGTCGAGTATACGCCGACCGCCGACGAGGTGCTGCGCTTCACCACGATGGGGTGGAACTGATCCACGCCGACTGAACCGGGGGGCCGCGTCCGCGGCCCCCCGCCCTCAGCGCATCCAGCGACCTGCCAGAAATCGAGGGGCCTTCCCGTGCTCTTATTCATCCTGAAACGACTTGGCCTTGCCGTTCTGGTGGCCTTTACCGTGTCCTTGATCAGCTTCAGCCTGCTGTTCATGGCGGGCGATCCGGCCGCCGCGCTGGCGGGCGAGACCGCGAGCGGCGAGGATATCGAGGCGATCCGAAAGCTCTATGGCTTTGACCGCCCGATGTTGGTGCAATATGGCGACTGGCTGGTCTCGGCGCTGCAATTCGACTTCGGCAAAAGCTACTATTTCCGCCTGCCGGTGTCGTCGCTGATCGTCGAGCGGCTGGGCGTGACCATGACGCTGGGGGTTTGCGGGATCACCTTCGCGCTGCTGACAGCCGTGCCGCTGGGCGTGGCCGCGGCGATCCGGCCCAACTCGATCATCGACCGGGTGGCGCTGTTCCTGTCGGTGGCGGGGCAGGCGATGCCAAGCTTCTGGTTCGGCCTGATCCTGATCGTGATTTTCGCCATTCAGCTGGGATGGCTGCCGCCCTCGGGCGCATCGAGCCCTGCGCATTTCATCATGCCGACCATCGTGCTGGGTTATTACGCGATGCCCGCGATCATGCGGCTGACGCGGGCGGGGATGCTCGACGTGCTGTCCTCGGATTATATCCGCACCGCGCGGGCCAAGGGCGCGCCGGAGGGGCGGGTGCTGTTCCGCCACGCGCTGCGCAACGCGATCATTCCGGTGGTGTCGCTGGCTGCCGTGCAGATGGGCTTCATGCTGGGCGGCTCAATCGTGGTCGAGTCTATCTTTGCGCTGCATGGCGCGGGGTTCCTCGCGTGGGAGAGCATCGCGCGCAACGACCTGCCGACGGTGCAGGCGCTGATCCTCGTATTCTCGATGTTCTACATCGTCTTCACCTTCCTGGCCGATGTGCTGAATGCCTGGCTCGACCCCCGCATGCGGAGCAGCTGAGATGACCAAAGTTGAAACTCATGATCCGATCCTGGCAGAGATCACCGGCCCGACGCCCGGTCAGATGCTGCGCAAGCGCGTGTTCGGCCATCAGGGGCTGATGATCGGCGCGGGCGTGCTGGTGATCCTCTCGGTGATCGCGATCTTTGCGCCGCTCTTGGCCCCGCATGACCCTTATGCGCAAAGCCTGATGACCCGGATGGAGCCGCCGGTGTTTCTGGGTGGCGATTGGGAGCATCCGCTGGGCACGGATCATCTGGGGCGCGATTACCTGTCGCGGCTGATCTACGGCGCGCGCGTGTCGCTGATGATCGGGGTGATCGCGGCGCTGATCTCGGGTGTGATCGGCACCGCGATGGGGGTGGCCGCCGGCTATTTTGGCGGGCGCGTGGACATGGTGGTGACGTTTCTCATCAACGTGCGGCTGGCGATGCCGGTGGTTCTGGTGGCGCTCGCGGTGGTGGCGATCCTTGGCGGATCGCTCCAAGTGGTGATCGTGGTGCTGGGGCTGCTTTTGTGGGACCGGTTCGCGGTGGTGATGCGCGCCTCGACGCTGCAGGTGCGGGGGCGGGAATACGTGGCCGCCGCGCGCGCCATCGGCGCCTCGACTCCGCGCGTGATCCTGTCCGAAATCATGCCCAATATCGCCAATAACCTGATCGTGGTGGTGACGCTGGAAATGGCGCATGCCATCCTCTTGGAGGCGGCGCTGTCGTTCCTCGGGCTGGGCGTTCAGCCGCCCACCCCAAGCTGGGGTCTGATGGTGTCGGAGGGCAAGAACATGATGCTGTTCGAGCCGTGGATGGTGCTCATCCCCGGGGCCGTACTGTTCATCCTCGTGCTGGCGATCAACCTGATGGGCGACGGTCTGCGCGACGTCACCGCCCCCGAAAACCGGAGCTGAGACCATGGAGAATCCCCTGCTGAGCGTGCGCAACCTGACGCTGGATATTCCCGTGGGCGGCGGCACCCTGCACGCGGTGCGCGGCATCGATTTCGACCTGATGCGCGGCGAGACGCTGTGCATCGTTGGTGAGAGCGGATCAGGCAAATCGCTGACCTCGCTGGCGCTGATGGGCCTATTGGGCAAGACCATCCGGCGCAGTGCCGACCGGATGGATTTCGACGGCACGGACATCCTGACCGCCAAGCCGCGCGCCATGCGGGCCCTGCGCGGTGACCGCATGGCGATGATCTTTCAGGAGCCGATGACCTCGCTCAACCCGGCCTACACGATTGGCGATCAGCTGACTGAGGCGCTGCTCTTGCACAAATCCGTGGGGCGAGAGGCGGCGCGGGAGCGGGCCGTGGAATTGCTGGAAAAGGTCGGGATCACTGCCGCCCGCAGCCGCCTGGGCCAATATCCGCATCAATTGTCGGGTGGTTTGCGGCAGCGGGTGATGATCGCAATGGCGCTGATGTGCGAGCCGGAACTGATTATCGCGGACGAGCCCACCACCGCGCTCGACGTGACGATTCAGGCGCAGATCCTGCGGCTGCTCTACGATCTGGGTCGAGAGATGAACATGGCGATGATCCTCATCACCCATGATCTGGGCGTGGTCGCGCGCGTCGCCGACAAGGTGGCGGTGATGTATGCGGGCGAGTTGGTCGAAACCGGCCCCGCAGCCGACGTGTTCAACACCCCGTCGCACCCCTATACGCGCGGGCTGCTGCGCTGCATTCCGCAGCCGGGCAAGACCGAGCGGGGCAGCACGCTTGGCACCATTCCGGGCATCGTGCCGTCGCTCATCGGCGAGGTGGAGGGCTGCGCCTTTCGAACGCGCTGCTCGCATGCGCGGCCCGAGTGCCGCGCCGAAATCCCCCATCGTAAGGAGGGCGAACACGCCTTTCGCTGCATTCACCCCGACGGCGCACGCCACGCCGAAGAGGAGGTTTCCGCATGAGCACGCAATCCCCGGCCATTCTGGAACTGCGCGGCGTGACCAAGACCTACCGCGTCAAGCAGGGCCTCTTTGGCACCGCGCGGCCTCTGACGGCGGTTAATGACGTGTCGCTCTCGCTGCCGCGTGGCGAGGTGCTGGGGCTGGTGGGCGAGTCGGGCTGTGGCAAGTCCACGCTGGCCAAGATCCTGCTGGGGCTGGAGGCGCCCACGGCTGGGCAGGTCCTGGTCGATGGCGAAGAGATCGGCGCGCAGGACCGCATGACGCTGGCGCGGCGGATTCAGCCGATCTTTCAGGATCCCTATTCCTCGCTCAACCCGAGAAAGAGCATCTTTGATATCGTGTCGCTGCCGTTGCGGGTGCACGGGATCGGCGACCGGGCGCATTGGGAGAAGGAAGTGCGCTCGATCCTCGATATCGTGGGCCTGCCTGCGCGAGTCATGAACACCTTTCCCAACCAGATGTCCGGCGGGCAGCGGCAGCGCGTGGCGATTGCCCGCGCGCTGATCATGAAGCCAGAGATCGTGATCTGCGACGAGCCGACCTCGGCGCTGGACGTGTCGGTGCAGAGCCAGATCCTGAACTTGCTGGGCGATCTGCGCCGCGAATTCGGGCTGACCTATCTGTTCATCAGCCATGACCTGGCGGTGGTGGAGCACCTGGCGACGCGGGTCGCGGTGATGTATCTGGGCCGGATCGTCGAAGAGGCAGATGTGGCTGGCTTGTTCGACGAGGCGCGCCACCCCTACACGCAGGCCCTGCTCAAGTCGGTGCTGACGCCGGAGCCGGGGCTGGGCGTGCCCGACACGCAGCTTGGCATGGCCTATCCCAACCCCATCGACCCGCCCTCGGGCTGTCATTTTCATCCGCGCTGCCCGATGGCGACCGATCTGTGCAAGACCACCGCACCGCGCGCCGTAGAGACCTCGGCGGGGCGAGTGGAATGCCACCTGCACGACCCGCAAAGCCCGATGCACAATCCAAAGGCGGCGTGACATGTCGGTGAACCTGTCGCGCACGGCGACCACGACCAAGTCCGTCATCGAGACCGAACACGGCATCGTCGCAGCCCAGCATCGGCTGGCCGCGCAGGCGGGGGCCGAGGTGCTGGCGGCGGGGGGCGATGCGGTGGATGCCGCGATTGCCACCTCCTTTGCCATCGGCGTGCTGGAGCCGTGGATGAGCGGCCCGGCGGGGGGCGGCGCGCTGATGCTGTGGCGCGCCGAGGAGGGCCGGGCACAGGCGCTGGATTACGGGATGCGCGCACCGGCGGCGCTTGATCCCGCCGACTATCCGCTGACGGGCAAGGGGGTGGCGGGCGATCTTTTCCCGTGGGAGCAGGTCGAGGGCGACCGCAACGTGCAAGGCGCGACTGCCGTGGCGGTGCCGGGGCTGGTTGATGGCATGGGGCGGATGCACGCGCGCTATGGCCGGATGCCTTGGGCCGATCTGCTGGCCCCTGCCATCGCCCATGCGCGCGAGGGAATGCTGGTGGATTGGTATGCCGCGCTGATCATCGCCTCGACCACGCGGGAACTGGCCAAGGACCGGGATGCAGCGGCGCTGTTTCTCGAGGATGGGTTGTGGCCCACGATCTCGGGCTGGACGGCCCTGGCGGAAAAGCGGCTGGATCAGGCGCGCATGGCCGACAGTCTCGATCAGATCGCGCGGCACGGGGCGCGGGCGCTTTACGACGGCGATCTGGGTGTGGCAATGGTCGCCGACATGCAGGCCAAGGGCGGCAGCCTGAGCCATGACGATCTGCGCGGCTATGAGGCGGTGTTCCGCGATCCGCTGAGTGTCGCCTATCGCGGGGCGCGGTTCGACGTGCTGCCGGGTTTGACCGCCGGGCCGACCTTTGCCCATGCCCTGCGGGTGATGGAGGGCCGGGAGATGGGTGCTGTGCCCGGCGCCGAAGCCTTTGCCGCCTATGCCGACGGGTTGAACGCGGCCTATGCCGAGCGGCTGGAGACGATGGGCGACAGCGGAGAGAGCGAGGCGCATGAGGGCTGCACCACGCATTTCTCGGTGGTGGACCGGGACGGCAACATGGTGGCGCAGACGCAGACGCTGTTGTCGATCTTCGGGTCGCGGGTGGTGTCGCCCTCGACCGGGTTCACCATGAACAACGGGATCATGTGGTTCGACCCGGTGCCGGGGCGGCCCAATTCGCTGGCCCCCGACAAGCGCTGCCTGATGAATGTCTGCCCCATCCTGGGCGACGCAGGCGGGGCGCGCCTTGCCTTCGGCGCGTCGGGCGGGCGCAAGATCGTTTCGGCGATGGTGCAGCTGGCGTCCTTCGTCGCGGATTACGGGATGGAGATCGGCGCGGCCTTTCATCATCCGCGCATCGACGTCTCTGGCGGCGCTGCGGTGGTCGCCGACGAGACCCTGCCGCCCGAGGTGCTGGCGCGTCTACGCGCCGAGCATGTCGTGCACACCACCCGGCGCAGCCCGTTCCCCTATGCCTTTGCCTGCCCTGCCGGCGTGATGCGGCGGGGGACAGTGAACACGGGCTGCACCGAGATCATGTCGCCCTGGGGCGATGCCGTAGCAGAAGAGAAGACAGGACAGCCATGACCAGAGATGCCGCGATCGACACGATTTCCGCCTATTTCGACGAGGGCCGGTTCCAGACCGACCTGGCCGATCTGGTGGCCTACGAGACCGAGAGCCAGAACCCCGATCAGGCCTCGGAACTGCGGCGCTACCTGCAAGAGGCGATGCTGCCGCGCCTTACGGCGATGGGGTTCACCTGCGCCATCCACGACAATCCCGCATCGGGGGCGGGGCCGCTCTTGGTTGGCGAACGGCACGAGGGCGATGATCTGCCCACGATCCTGAGCTATGGGCATGGCGATGTGATCCGCGCCCAGACCGATCAGTGGCGCGAGGGGCTGCATCCCTTCCGGCTGGTGGAGGAGGGCGACCGGCTCTATGGGCGGGGCACCGCCGACAACAAGGGGCAGCATCTGATCAACATCGCGGCGATGGAGGCGGTGATCGCGGCGCGCGAGCAGTTGGGGTTCAATTGCCGGATCGTGATCGAGACCGGCGAGGAAACCGGATCGCCGGGGCTGCACGATTTCTTTGCGGCCCACAAGGACGCGCTGAAGGCCGATGTGCTGATCGCCTCGGACGGGCCGCGTCTGCAGCCCGAGACGCCCACCATGTTCATGGGCTCGCGCGGGGGGGTCACATTCGATCTGGTGGTGGACCTGCGCGAGGGGGCGCATCATTCGGGCAATTGGGGGGGGCTCTTGGCCGATCCAGCGATGATCCTGGCGCAGGCGCTCTCATCCATCACCGATGCGCGCGGGCAGATCCGCATTCCCGAATGGCGGCCCGACAGTCTGAGCAACAGCGTGCGTGCGGCGCTTGGGGGCCTGCCCATCGAGGGCGGCGACGGCCCGGCGATCGACCCGGATTGGGGCGAGGAAAGCCTGACCCCCGCCGAGCGCGCCTATGGCTGGAACAGCTTTGCCATCCTCGCGATGAAGAGCGGCGTGCCCGAGGCCCCGGTCAACGCCATTTCGGCCCATGCGCGCGCGACCTGTCAGTTGCGTTACGTGGTGGGCACGACACCCGAGGACATTCTGCCCGCGCTGCGGCGGCATCTGGATGCGCAGGGGTTCGAGGCGGTTGAGATCGTGCCGCATGATCGCGGGTTTTTCCGGGCGACGCGGCTCGACCCGGATCATCCTTGGGTCAGGTTTACCGCCGCCTCACTGGAGCGGACATCGGGGCAGGCGCCGCATGTGCTGCCCAACCTCGCGGGATCGCTGCCCAATGACGCCTTTGCCGAGATACTCGGGCTGCCGACGGTCTGGGTGCCGCATTCCTATCGCGGCTGTTCACAGCACGCGCCTGACGAGCATGTCCTGAAACCCGTCTGCCGTGACGCGCTGCGGCTGATGGCGGGGCTGTTCTGGGATATCGGCGAAAGGAACCGCGAGCTAGGCTAGCGGCGGGATGAGCCCGCGGCGGGCGTCGCGACGCGCGGCGCGGTTGGCGTCGAGGTGGCGCAGCAGGTGCTGGCCGAGACGCAAAATGCCATCCTGCTGCTGGTCCGTATCTCGACACCATGCGTTGGCGCCTCATTGCGCTCGCGGGCATCGTGGTCACGATCTAAGCCGCCCTCGACGACTGGCACCGAGGGCGGCGGTGATCAGCGGGCTCATCGCCACGTTCGCCGGATCAGCATGGGCGCGCGGGGCGCTTCGCTACGGCCTCATCGCCCGCGCGATCCTTCTGTCCCTGCTGGCCCTGCGCCGCGCCTGCGAGCGCGCCGACCCGCTTACCGAGCAGCTCGAGACTATGGAGAGAACCCATGAGGCCCAACGACCGATGCTCGCGGCAGCGGCGCGTCGTCCTCGTTCTCGCAACGATCTGGCTGAGCGGCGGCGCGACGGGCGCTTATGAGGAGGACTAGCTTGGAGCCTGTCCGCCTATCGTCGAGTACAGCCGGGAATTCTGGGCGCGGGCGGCTGAGGAGCTGGCGCTGTCACCGGACGGCTCGGTGATCGCGGAGATGCTGGCGGATTACGCTGTAATGCGGGAACAGGCGCGAGTGCGCGAACGGTCGGAGGCATGACGTTGACCGGCCGATGTTGCTACTCGACCACTGGATAAAATGGCCGCCCCCAGTCCTCATTCGGGTTGTCCATCATCAGGTCCACGAAGACCGGGAGCAGGAAGGCGAGTATCGCAACGCCATGAGCGCGGCGCCACCCTGATCACCAGCAACCTGCCCTTCGAGAAGGCGATTATATACTTGAAAAAGCAACCGCCGATTCGTATATAAGGTTCAAGGAGTTGACGCCATGAACCTCACCGATCCAATCTTTACCGACCCTGACGCCGCCAGAGAGTATCTGGAAGCCTCACGCTGGGCCGATGGTGTGTTTTGCCCTCATTGCGGCGGCACAGAGAAGTGCAGGAAGATGGAAGGCACAAAGCACCGTCCCGGCCTTTACCAGTGCGGCGATTGCCGCAAGCAATTCTCTGTCACCGTGGGCACTGTGTTTGAGCGCTCCAAGGTTCCGCTCAACAAGTGGCTTCTCGCCACGTTCCTGATGGCTTCGTCAAAGAAGGGCATTTCCGCCCATCAACTGCATCGCACCATTGGCGTGACCTACAAAACCGCTTGGTTCATGTTCCATCGCATCCGCGAGGCCATGCGCAACGATGATCCCGTTTCCTTCGGTTCCGGCGGTGGCACCGTTGAGGTTGATGAAACCTTCATCGGTCGCGACAAGTCCAAGAAGCCGAAGGGCGAGAAGAAGGGGCGCGGCTACGCCCACAAATACAAAATCCTGTCCCTTGTTGACCGCAACACCGGGATGGCCCGCTCAATCGTCGTGGACGATCTCAAGCAATCCACCCTGCTGCCCATCCTTCAAGAGAACATCGACAAGGAAGCCGTGATTTACACCGATGAGGCGGGGCAATATGTGAACCTCAAGCGCGACTTTGCCTCGCATGATTTTACCCGTCACGGCGCTGGCGAGTATGTGCGCGGAGACGTCCACACAAACACGATTGAAGGCTATTTCTCCATCTTCAAGCGCGGCATGAAGGGCGTCTATCAACACTGTGGACGCCAACACCTGCACCGTTACGCGGCTGAGTTCGAGTTCCGCTATAACGCCCGCGCCAGCAAGGATATTGACGACACGGCCCGAGCCGCTGCGATCCTCAAGGGCGCAGAAGGCAAACGCCTCACCTATCGGCGGACTAACGCACGGGCGAGTGCCTAATCAGCGATGGTCCCGTAAGGGGTTTCAGCGACTACTGAAAAGACTCCTCAAAGAGCAGTTGGGCAGCTAGGCTCCGACTCAGGCGGCGCTATGGACCCACCCCTGTATGGCAGGGCATGGATACCCGGAACCCCGCTTAGGGCTTAGCGGCCCTATGTCCCCTGTTAGCGTCAGGGGGCTAAGGGTGAAGGGAACCAAGATGATTGCATTCCTCACTCGCAAGAGCGCGCCAAGTGGCCATCAGGGGCGCTCGAACCGCCGACTTAGGGGCGGTCTATAAATACTGAGCAGTATCTAACTGCTCACCCGGGTGAGCGCGCAAAGGACACGATCTAATGCGTATTCACTTCCGGTTGGACGTGACGATCCGGCTGAAATCGACAGCCACATGGATCGGTATAGTCCTAACGCTGGTCAGAGTCGCTTTCGGGCTTCTCTGACCGTTCGGGGGTGGGCTTAGGCTCACCCTCGTTCTTCTCGCCCTTCCCCTTGTGGGGTTTGGGCTTCATCTTGAGAAGGTTTCTTACTGTGTCCTCAAACGATGTTTCGCCAGCCACGAAGTCCCTCCAAGCCTACGGCGGTGCCGAGCCGCCCGCCCGCAACTTAACACTTTCCGTGAGCTCGGAAAGTATCGCTCTGATTGGAGCTATCGTAGTTCAATGGGGTCACCTATGTGAAGCAGTTTACAGCCAAGTTGATCAATGGGATCGCAACCCAGCCGTCCCAGACACAGTAAGAACTCAGACCGCCCGACGCGAAATGAAGTATCAATTAAGGCGACTCCGCGAGCTAGCTCCGCACTGCCTCCAAGATGCCAGACCGGACGCAAGCGATGTTTTCGTGCAGAAATTGGAGCCTGTTTTTGAACTAAAGAAAACCAGGGACAGCTTGGTTCACGGCACGTATTGGCTGGACGATAACGGAACACCTGAACAAGTCACCGTCCACTACAAGAAGCAAAAAATCACATACTCCCACGACAAGCTCGCTCAAACTGCACGAGATATTGGTAGATTTTCCTCACTTCTTATTTGCGATTTTCATCAGTGGGCCTATCACGATACATTTGCAGCATTGCACGAAAAACTTCGGCAGCAAGCTGCTGATAAGTCATAGCTTCGCTCTCTTGAAGAACACGCGCCCCTAAGTCTGCCATCTCTGGCGTAACCTCTGTTTTTCGCTCGCCCTGACCATCCGTCATTCTGCTTTCTCACGTATATAATCGCCTTCGAGAAACCTTCGGGTCCGAGCGCCTCACCGGCGCTCTCCTGGATCGACTGACCCATCATGTCCACATCCTCGAGATGAACGGCGAAAGCTACCGGCTCGGGCAAAGTCGCGCCCGAAAGGCCATCGGCGACGGTTGATCCCTCCAATTGAATGGCCCCTGACAGCGCCATGCCGGTCCCAGCGCCCGCCAAATGGCCTGGTTTTACGCAGCCGTTGACAAATCAGTGGGTCGCAGGTTCGAATCCTGCACGGCTCACCACTGAATCCAGAGACTTAGCCGCGCACCGCGTCGATCATCCGCTGCACGTTATCGGGATCGGCATCGGGGGTGATGCCGTGGCCGAGGTTGAAGATGTGCGGGCCGCCCGACAGCGCTGCGACGATGCGGCGGGTGTCGCGGATCATCTCCTCGCCGCCCGTGACCATATGCGACGACTTTAGGTTGCCCTGCACGCAGCCATCCACCTGAACATGCTCGGCAACCCATTCGGCGCTCACTGAATCGTCTACCGCGACGCAATCGGCCCCGGTTTTCCCGTGGAAGCCGATATATTTCTCTCCCGCCTCGCGCGGGAAGGCGATGACTGGAATGCCGGGGTGCCGCGCCTTGAGCGCGGCGGTGATGCGGCGGGCGGGGTCCGTAGCGTAGCGGTCGAAATCTGCGCCCTTGAGCGATCCGGCCCAGCTGTCGAATATCTTGACCACCTCGGCGCCGGCCTCGATCTGCGCCGAGAGGTATTCGATCGTCGCCTCGGTGAGCCGCTCCATCAGCGCGTCGAACACCGCGCGGTCGCTGTCTTTCAGCGCATGGGCGGGCCCCTGGTCAGGCGTGCCGCGCCCGGCGATCATGTAGGTGGCCACGGTCCACGGCGCCCCGGCAAAGCCAATCAGGGCCACCTCCGGCGACAGCACGCCCGACAGGTTGCGCACCGTCTGGTAGATCGGTGCGAGCGTCTCATGGATGTCGGCCGCAGGCTTCAGCCGGTCAAGCCCCGCCCGGTCGGTGATGGTCGAGAGCCTCGGCCCTTCGCCGGTGACGAACCACAGGTCAGCCCCCAGCGCCTGCGGCACCAGCAGGATGTCGGCAAACAGGATCGCCGCGTCGAAGCCGTAGCGCCGGATCGGCTGCAGCGTCACCTCGGTCGCCAAGTCGCTGTTGTAGCACAGCGACAGGAAATCCCCTGCCTCGGCCCGGGTCGCGCGATACTCTGGCAGGTAGCGGCCTGCCTGCCGCATCATCCAGATGGGCGGGGTGGGCAGCGTCTCGCCTGCGAGCGCGCGCAGGATCGGTTTGGCCTTGGGCGGGGTCGTGTCGGGCATGGTGTCCTCCGTTTCGGGTGTGGTCTCCCTGACAGCGTGCGTTGTCAAGCTGCGGTGCGCTTGCCACGCCGGTTTGTCGCGACTAAACCCGCTGGCATGACACAGGATCTGCCCTTCCCGACCCGCCCTCTCAAGATTGGCACGCGCGGCTCGCCGCTGGCGCTGGCGCAGGCGCACGAGACGCGCTGCAGGCTGCAGGCTGCGTTCGACCTGCCCGAGGAGGCGTTCGAGATATCGGTGATCAAGACCACCGGCGACCGGGTGCAGGACAGACCGCTCAAGGAGATCGGCGGCAAGGGGTTGTTCACCCGCGAGATCGAGGATGCGCTCCTGACGGGTGGTATCGACATCGCGGTGCACTCGATGAAGGACATGCCGGTGCTGCAACCGGCCGGGCTCACGCTCGACACCTACCTCCCGCGAGAGGATGTACGCGACGCGTTTGTCTCACCCCGTGCAAGCGGCCTTGGCGACCTGCCAGAGGGCGCACGCGTCGGCACCTCGTCGCTGCGGCGGCGGGCGCAAGTTCTGGTGGCGTACCCGCATCTCAAGGTGGTGGAGTTTCGCGGCAACGTGCAGACGCGGCTGCGCAAGCTCGACGAGGGCGTGGCGGCCTGCACCTTCCTGGCCATGGCCGGGCTCAACCGGCTGGACCGCGCCGACGTGGCCACGGCCGCGATCGCGCCCGAGGTGATGCTTCCGGCGGTGGCGCAGGGCGCCATCGGCATCGAGCGGCGCGAGGACGACAGCCGGATGGCGGCGATGCTCGAGGCGATCCACGATCCGTTCACCGGCCAGCGCCTCGCCGCCGAGCGCGCCTTTCTCGCCGCGCTCGACGGATCGTGCGAGACGCCGATCGCGGGGCTGGCCGAGATCGACGGCGGCACGCTGCGCCTGCGCGGCGAGATCCTGCGCCCCGATGGTAGCGAATCCCACGCCGACGACGCCAGCGCCCCGGTCGAGGACGGCGCGGCGCTGGGGGCCGAGATGGCCGCGGGGCTGCTGGCGCGGGCGGGGCCTGGCTTCTTCGACTGGCGCGGCTGAGGCCGGTCAGCCGCCGGGCAGCAGCTTGCCGGGATTGAGGATCCCGTTGGGGTCGAGTGCCGCCTTGATGGCGCGCATCGTCTCAAGCGCCACCGGGTCCTTGTGCGCCGCCATCGCCCCCAGCTTGGACAGGCCGATCCCGTGCTCGGCAGAGAAACTGCCGCCAAGCGCCGTGGCCTCGGTCTCGACGGCGCGTGACAGTTCGGCGCAGAGTGCAGGATCAGCGCGCGACGGCCAGCCCACGAAATGCAGGTTGCCATCGCCCAGGTGGGCGACGCCGGTGATCTCGATGCCGGGATCGAGCGCGCGGCAGGCCGCCTCGGCGCGCGCAACCAGCGTGGCCACACGGTCGGTGGCCACCGCGATATCGCCCTCCACCACCGGGCTGCGCGCGCGCAGGACATACGCCGACGCCTCGCGCCGCGCCCACATCTCGGCGCGCTGCGCCTCGCTCTGCGCCACCACGGCATCGACGACATGCCCCGCCTCCCACTGCACGGCCAGCACCGCCTCCAGGTGCGCGGCGAGCGGTATCTGCCCGGTCTCATCCGGGGTCACGTCGCGTGGCGCCCGCGCGCCCAGTTCCACCAGCACGTTGACCTCGTGCATGGTGTCAAACGGCGGACGCATATCGGGAAAGCGATTCAGGAGCGCGCGCAGAAAGCTCGCGGGCATGTATTCGAACGCCTCAACCGCGCCGCCGGTCTCGTCCTGAAGCCGGTTGAGCAGGCCAAGCGCCGCGTCGAGCGAGGGCAGCGCAACCATTGCCGTGGCTTGCGCGCGCGGGCGCGGGACAAGCCGCAGCACCGCGGCGGTGATGATCCCCAGCGTGCCCTCGGCCCCGATCAGCAGATGGCGCAGGTCATATCCGGAGTTATTCTTGTGTAGCGCGCCCATCAGGTTCATCACCTCCCCCGTGGGCGTCACCGCCTCGATCCCGAGGCACAGGTCGCGGGTGTTGCCGTGGCGCAGCACGTTGGCCCCGCCCGCGTTGGTCGACAGCACCCCGCCTACCATCGCCGAGCCGCGTGCGCCGAAGCTGAGGGGAAACATCAGATCCTGCGCTACGAGTGCGTTGTTCAGCGCCTCGATCACCACTCCTGCCCCCACCGTGGCCACCCGCGCCGCCGGGCGGATTTCGCGTATCTCTGACAACCGGTCGAGCGACACCATCAGTGCGCCCTCGGCCGCCGTGCCCTTGACGAGGTTGGTGTTGCCTGACACCGGCACCAGCGGCAGCCGGTGCCGGTTCGCCAGCCGCACCAGCGCCGCCACCTCGCCCGTATCGGCGGGCCGCGCCACCGCCAGCGGCTGCCAGCGCATGTGTCCTGCCCAGTCGCCCGACCAGCGCGCGGCCTCGTCGCCGCACAGCACATGTGCCGGGCCGATGAGGTGGGCGATCTCGTCGAGCGGGGGCGGGGCGGCATCATTCATCTGTGCGAGTGTGCGTCATGCCCGCTGCGCCCACAAGTTCAACGCCGCGCATTTTCCGCCTTGACGCTTCGGCACCGCTGGCATACCTAGCCCGCGGTCCGGCGGAGTAGCTCAGGTGGTTAGAGCAGCGGAATCATAATCCGCGTGTCGGGGGTTCAAGTCCCTCCTCCGCTACCATCGACCCCCCCCATATTTACGACCCGTGAGGGAGCGGATCCGGCCAAGGACCTCCGCCTCGATCCGGCCATCGTGGATCACCACACGATCCATCCGTCTGCGGGATCGGGACGGGCGATCAAGCCTGCTACTGCGTTGGCCTGAGTCGCGCGAATCGATCCTCGGCGATGTTCCACCTACCGGCGCCTCCCGGCGGTTCAGGCGGTGGTCCGCTTGACACGGTCAGGCACGCGCGCGGCTTTCCGCGCGACGCGGCGGGGCAGCGAAGGCCCGCCGATGCCACTTGTGGATTTTGGCTGATTTCCGCATGTTTTTCAAAATCTTCTCAGTGCATCGCGACAATCGCCGAGGCGCGTTTCATGGTCCGCTCACGGTGGCGCAACGGCGCCGCCTGGAAACCTGAAACGAAAGGATGATCGAGATGACCAAGACAACGCTTGCCACAGGCTTCGCCCTGACGCTTGCCCTGCCTTCCATCGCGCAGGCGGCCGAGTTCACGAGCGCGGATGCCGATGGGGATGGCTACGTCACCATGTCCGAATTCCAGAAGGCCATGCCTGAAGCCACGGCAGACGCCTTCATGGAGGCCGACGCCAATGCCGATGGCACGCTCAGCGAGGAAGAGTTTGCCGCCGCGCAGGACGCGGGCGTCCTGCCGTCAAGCGAAGGCTGATCTTTCCGTTTTCTCCCCCCGCCGGGGCGGGCTATTGCCCGTCCCGGTCAGGTGCGACGAAATCTTCCCGCGCATACCCTTGCAGATAGAGCAGTGCTGTCAGGTCTCCGTGATGGATGCGGATATCGCATTGCGCGGCCACCGAGGGCTTGGCATGGAGCGCCACGCCCGTCCCCGCGCGGCCCAGCATGCCGAGGTCGTTGGCTCCGTCGCCCACGGCGATCACGTCCGCCTCCGATATGCCGAGCCGCCTGGTGATCTCGGCCAGCGCCGCGACCTTGGCCTCGCGCCCGAGGATGGGCCGGGCGACATCACCGAGGAGCCGCCCGTCCTCCGACAGCAGCGTGTTGGCGCGGTGCTCGTCGAAGCGGAGGCGCTTGGCGATCGCCTCCGTGAAGGCCGTGAACCCGCCCGAGACGAGCGCTGCGTGGCCGCCATGTGCGCGCATCGTCGCGACCAGTTCGGCGCCGCCAGGCATGAGCGTGATCCGCTGTTCCAGCACCTCGGCGATAACCGTCTCCGGCAGACCCTTGAGCAGCGCGACCCGCTCCAGCAGCGCGCCTTCGAAATCCAGTTCGCCATTCATCGCGCGGGCGGTGATGTCGCGGACCTGCGCGCCGACGCCCGCCACCTCGGCCAGCTCGTCGATGCACTCCTGCCGGATCATGGTGCTGTCCATGTCCGCGAGGAGCATCTTCTTGCGTCGCCCCTCGGCGGGCTGAACCACAAGGTCCACGCCCTGAACCTGCAGGTTCAGCCAGACCTCGGCGCGGTTGCCGGGCAGGTGCTGAAGCGCGAATTCCGCGGCTTCGTCGGGGGCGAGCCAGATTGCGTCGCCGCCGCCCCAGGCATCGCGGAGCGCATGGACAAGTGCGGGGTCGAGCGCCCCGGCGGCGGCGATCAGGGTGGCTGTGAACATGGGGGCAGTTTCCGGTCGTAGACGCGCAGTGTCGCATTTTTTCACTCAAGCGGCGTTCTAGCGTCATTTCTGCACTTGCGAAAGGCCTCGCTTGGCCGTAATCCCGTCGGTGGGACACCCCTCCCCAACGAGGGGCGCTTATCTGGAAGGATAGCAGAAATGGCTATTGAACAACCGGTCGCGCGGCCGGAAAATCCGCGTTTTTCCTCTGGCCCCTGCGCCAAGTTCCCCGAATACAATGTAAATATGCTGGCCGACGCGCCGCTCGGGCGCTCGCATCGCGCCGCCGTGGGCAAGGCGCGGCTCAAGGCGGCCATCGACGGCACGCGCGAGATTCTCGGCGTCCCGGACGACTATCGGATTGGCATCGTGCCCGCGTCGGATACCGGCGCGGTGGAGATGGCGATGTGGTCGCTGCTGGGCGCGCGGCCGGTGGAAATGCTCGCCTGGGAGAGCTTTGGTGCGGGCTGGGTGACCGATGCGGTCAAGCAGCTCAAGCTCGACGCGCAGGTGAAAACCGCCGAGTATGGCGAGATCGTGGACCTTGCGTCGGTCGATACCGACAACGACGTGGTGTTTACATGGAACGGCACCACCTCGGGGGTGCGCGTGCCCAATGGCGACTGGATTAAGGGCGACCGGCAGGGCCTGACGATCTGCGATGCCACCTCCGCCGCCTTTGCGCAGCGCCTGCCGTGGGACAAGCTGGATGTGACGACCTTCTCTTGGCAGAAGGTGCTGGGTGGCGAGGCGGCGCACGGCATGCTGATCCTCAGCCCCCGCGCGGTGGAGCGGCTGGAAAGCTACACCCCGCCCTGGCCGCTGCCCAAGATTTTCCGGCTCACGAAGGGTGGCAAGCTCAACGAGGGAATTTTCAAAGGCGAGACGATCAACACACCCTCGATGCTGGCGGTGGAGGACTACCTCGCCGCGCTCGACTGGGCACGGTCCGTGGGGGGGCTCGAGGGTCTGCGCGCCCGGGCCAACGCCAATCTCGCCGCCGTGCAGGCCTTTGTCACCAACCACGACTGGCTGGCCTTTCTCGCCGCCGATCCGGCGGTGCGGTCCAATACATCCGTGTGCCTCAAGTTCACCGATGAGCGCATCACCGACGGCGCCGCCTTCGCCAAGGCGGTGGTCAAGCGGCTGGACGCCGAGGGCGTGGCCCATGACATCGGCGCCTACCGCGACGCGCCGCCGGGACTGCGCATCTGGTGCGGCGGCACGGTCGAGACCACGGACGTGGCCGCGCTGATGCCGTGGATCGAATGGGCCTATGAGGCCGAGATCGCGGCGTTGTCCGAGACGGCGTGACGCCGATTTCTTGAAAAGAAATCGGTCCGAATTCCTTTGAGGAATTCGGGCCTTTCCCCCAAATGTTTCATCAAAGGACCAGACACATGGCTCCCAAGGTTCTCGTATCCGACAAGCTTTCTGAAACCGCCGTGCAGATCTTTCGCGACCGCGGCATCGACGTGGATTTCCAGCCCGACCTGGGCAAGGACAAGGAGAGGTTGGCCGAGGTGATCGCCGACTATGACGGCCTCGCCATCCGCTCGGCCACCAAGGTCACCGAGAAGATCCTCGCCAACGCGACCAATCTCAAGGTGATTGCACGCGCCGGGATCGGTACCGACAATATTGACAAGGTCGCGGCCTCGAAGAAGGGCGTGATCGTGATGAACACGCCCTTTGGCAACATGATCACCACCGCCGAGCACGCCATCGCGATGATGTTCGCCGTGGCGCGGCAAATCCCCGAGGCGTCGGCCTCGACCCATGCAGGCAAATGGGAGAAATCCCGCTTCATGGGGGTGGAACTGACCGGCAAGACGCTGGGCGTGATCGGCGCGGGCAATATCGGCGGCATCGTCTGCGACCGTGCGCGCGGATTGAAGATGAAAGTGGTGGCCTATGACCCGTTCCTGGGCCAGGAGAAGGCCGACAAGATGGGGGTGGAGAAGGTCGAGCTTGAGGAGTTGCTCAAGCGCGCCGACTTCATCACGCTGCATGTGCCGCTGACCGATCAGACCCGCAACATCCTGAGCCGCGAGAACCTGGAGAAGACCAAGAAGGGCGTGCGCATCATCAACTGCGCGCGCGGCGGGCTGGTGGATGAGCAGGCGGTCGCCGACCTGTTGAAATCGGGCCATGTGGCGGGCGCGGGGTTCGATGTCTTCGCCGAGGAACCCGCCGTAGATAACCCGCTCTTCGGGCTGCCTAACGTGGTCTGCACACCGCATCTCGGCGCGGCCACCACCGAGGCGCAGGAGAACGTCGCGCTTCAGGTGGCCGAGCAGATGTCTGATTACCTGCTGACAGGGGCCGTGACCAACGCGCTCAACATGCCTTCGGTCACGGCCGAGGAGGCCAAGATCATGGGGCCGTGGATCAAGCTCTCGGATCACCTGGGCAACTTCATCGGGCAGATGACCGACGAGCCGATCAAGGCGATAAACATCCTCTATGACGGCGTCGCGTCCGAGATGAACCTCGAGGCGCTGACCTGTGCCGCCGTGGCGGGCATCATGAAATCGGTGAACCCCGAGGTGAACATGGTCTCGGCCCCCGTGGTGGCCAAGGAGCGGGGCGTCAAGATCAGCACCACCAAGCAGGACAAGTCCGGCGCGTTCGAGGGCTATGTCAAGATCACCGTGGTCACCGACAAGCGCGAGCGCTCGATCGGGGGGACCGTGTTCAGCGACGGCAAGCCGCGCTTTATCCAGATCAAGGGCATCAATATTGACGCAGAGATCGGGCGGCACATGGTCTATACCACCAACGAGGACGTGCCGGGCATCATCGGCACGCTGGGCCAGACGATGGGCGAGCACGGCGTCAACATCGCCAACTTCACCCTTGGCCGGTCGGACGCGGGCGGCGAGGCGATCGCGCTGCTATACGTGGACGTGCCGGTGCCCGATGCGGCGATCGCGGCACTGCACGAAACCGGCAAGTTCCAGCAGATCCGCCCGCTGCAATTCGACGTGGGCTGATCTCGGCCCGAGAGCGATGGACTTCGGTCGCCTGCCTGCGCTATCAGGCAGGCGATTTTCCTTTCGCGGAGCGCGCCCATGTCCGGCCACGGCATCCCTATCCCGATGACCTCGCATCCCTGTGGGCCGCTCTCCGGCACGGCGGATGTGCCGGGCGACAAGTCGATCTCGCACCGCGCGCTCATCCTGGGGGCGCTGTCGGTGGGCGAAACGGTCATCACCGGGCTTCTGGAAGGCGACGACGTGCTCGACACGGCCAAGGCGATGCGTGCCTTCGGGGCCGAGGTGACGCGCGACGCGGACGGCACATGGCGCGTGAACGGCGTGGGCGTGGGCGGTTTTGCCGAGCCGGATCAGGTGATCGACTGCGGCAATTCGGGCACCGGCGTGCGGCTCATCATGGGGGCGATGGCCACATCGCCCATTGCCGCCACCTTTACCGGCGACGCGAGCCTCAACAAGCGCCCGATGGCGCGGGTGACCGATCCGTTGGCGCAGTTCGGCGCGCGGGCGGTGGGGCGCGCGGGCGGTCGGCTGCCGATGACGGTGGTGGGTGCAGCCGACCCGGTGCCGGTGCGCTACGAGGTGCCGGTACCGTCGGCGCAGGTGAAATCGGCCGTGCTGCTTGCGGGGCTCAACGCGCCGGGCGAGACGGTGGTAATCGAGCGCGAGGCCACGCGCGACCATACCGAGCGGATGCTGGCGGGGTTCGGCGCGCAGATCGTGACGGAGGAGACGGAGGAGGGCCGCGTCATCACCCTGACGGGGCAGCCGGAGCTGCGTCCGCAGAGCATCGTGGTGCCGCGCGACCCCTCATCGGCGGCGTTCCCGGTCTGTGCGGCGATTATCACGCCGGGTTCGGACGTTCTGGTGCCCAATATCGGGCTCAACCCGACGCGCGCGGGGCTTTTCACCACGCTGCGCGAGATGGGGGCCGATCTGGAGTATGAGAACGAGCGCGAAGAAGGCGGCGAGCCGGTGGCCGATTTGCGCGCGCGCTTCTCGCCCGACCTGTCGGGTGTCGAGGTGCCGCCGGCGCGCGCCGCCAGCATGATCGACGAATACCCCGTGCTGTCGGTCGTCGCGGCCTTTGCCACTGGCAGGACGGTGATGCGCGGGGTCAAGGAACTCCGCGTCAAGGAAAGCGACCGGATCGCGGCGATGGCGGCAGGGTTGCGCGCAGGTGGCATCGCGGTCGAGGATGGCCCCGACTGGTGGATCGTCGAGGGGCGCGGGCATGGCAATGTGCCGGGCGGACAGACCTGCGCCAGCCATCTCGACCACCGCATTGCCATGTCGTTCATGGTGATGGGGATGGCCACCCAAAGCCCCGTCAGCGTCGATGACGCCAGCCCGATTGCCACGTCCTTCCCCGTCTTCGAGCCGCTGATGGCGGCGCTTGGCGCGGATATCCGGCGAGGCTGAGCGCGGTTCCGCCAGGGGTACGGGCGGCGCGCTATTCCGCGGCGATGCGGATCACCGGCTCCATCCGCGCGAGCGCCTCCTCCGAGAGGTGGCACTTCACCTGATGGCCGGGGGCGAGCTCGCGCACCGGGGGCACCTCGCGCTCGCACAGGTCGCCGGGAACCTCCGCTTTCCAGCGGCAGCGCGTCTGGAACGGGCAGCCGGGCGGCGGGTTCATCGCCGAGGGCACGTCGCCCTCTAGCACGATGTGGGTCTTTTCCACGCTGGTATCCGCGATGGGCACCGCCGACAGCAGAGCCTCGGTATAGGGGTGATAGGGCGGTGAGAAGACCTGGTCCGTGGTGCCGAGCTCGACCACATGGCCGAGATACATCACCATCACGCGGTCGCTGAGATAGCGCACGATCGAAAGGTCGTGCGAGATGAACAGCAGCGTCGTCTTGTGCTCGCGCTGGATTTCCATGAGCAGGTCGGTGACCGCCGCCTGCACGCTGACGTCGAGTGCCGATACCGGCTCGTCGGCCACCACGATGCGCGCGCCGCCGGCAAAGGCGCGGGCGATGCCGACACGCTGTTTCTGCCCGCCCGAGAGCTGGCGCGGCATCCGGTCGGCGAATTCACGCGGCAGCTTGACGAGGTCCAGAAGGTGCAGCATCTCGTTGCGGCGCTCGGCATCGGTGGCACCGTGGCCGAACACCTCGAGCGCGCGGATGATCTGGCGGCCAACGGTCATCGACGGGTTGAGCGTGTCGAACGGGTTCTGGAACACCATCTGGATATCGGCGACGGTCTGGGTGTCGCGCTTCTGGATGGGGGTGGACTCGATATTGCGGTTGTCGAGCAGGATCTCGCCGTCGGTCGCCGTCTCCAGCCCCATGAGCACCTTGGCAAAGGTGGATTTGCCGCAGCCCGATTCGCCCACGATGGCCAGCGTCTCGCTCTCGCGCGCCTCGAAGCTGAGCGTCTCGTTGGCCTTGACCACCTTTGTCGCACCGCCGCCACCGAAGAGCGCGTTGGCCGCGACCTCGTAGTATTTCTTGAGCTTGTCCATCTTGAGCACGACACGGCCCGGTTCTCTGGCCTCGTGTTGCGCCATCGCCTCGACCGGGGCGTGCCAGTCGATGTCAGCAAAACGCAGGCAGCGGGTGAAATGGCGGTCGTCGCCCTCGATCATCGCCATCGGGATATCGCCCGCGTCACACAGCCCGGCCTTGAAGTAATCGCAGCGTGGCCCGAAATTGCAGCCCGGCGGGCGCTCGTGCGGCAGCGGGAAGTTGCCGGGAATTGCCTTCAACGGCCGTTCGTTCTTGTTTGCGCCCGGAAGCGGGATCGAGCGGAACAGCGCCTGCGTGTAGGGGTGCTGCATCTTGTCGAACACGTCCTTGATGCTGCCTGTCTCGACCGCCTCGCCGGAATACATCACGCAAATGCGGTCGCAGGTTTCCAGCACCAGCCCGAGATTGTGGCTGATGAACAGCATCGAGGTGCCGTATTTGCGCCCCAAATCCTTGACCAGCTCCACCACCGCCGCCTCGACCGTGACGTCGAGCGCGGTGGTGGGCTCGTCGAGGATCAGGAGCGAGGGCTTGGACATGAGCGCCATGGCGATCACGATGCGCTGTTGCTGGCCGCCCGAGAGTTGGTGCGGGTAGCTCTTGAGGATTCGCTCGGGGTCGGGCAGCTTGACATCGTTCACCACCTCCAGCGCGCGCGCCCAGGCGTCTTTTTCCGATATGCCCTCGTGGATCATCGGCACTTCGATCAGTTGACGACCCACCTTCATGGCCGGGTTGAGCGAGGCCATCGGTTCCTGGTAGATCATCGCGATCTCGTTGCCGCGGATGTCGCGCAGCTCGGCGGCGCTCATCTGTCCCAGATCGCGGCCCTTGAAGCGGATCGTGCCGCCGACGACGCGTCCGTTGACGCCCAGGTCCTGCATCACGCCCAGCGCCACGGTGGACTTGCCGCAGCCCGACTCGCCCACGAGGCCCACCGCCTCGCCCGGCTGCACCGAGACGGAGAAGTCCATCACCGCGGGGATCTCGCGCAGGCGGGTGAAGAAGGAAATCGACAGGTTGTCGATCTCGAGGATCGGTCCGTCATGCTCGGCCATGTCCGTCTCCTTCATCTTTCCTCAAATACTCAATCTCGCAGGCTTTCCTCGCGCAGCCCGTCGGCCAGCAGGTTGAGCCCCAGTACGAGACTCAGCAGTGCCAGCGCAGGCGGCAGGGCAGGGTGGAGGTAGAGCGACAGGAGCTTGCGCCCCTCGTTGATCGTGCTGCCCCAGTCCGGGCTCTCTGGGCTGAGGCCGAGGCCGAAGAAGCCCAGTGTGCCGAGCAGGATCGTGGTATAGCCGATGCGCAGGCAGAAATCGACCAGAAGCGGCCCGCGCACATTGGGCAGGATTTCCCACAGCATGATGTACCACGGCCCCTCGCCGCGGGTCTGCGCGGCGGCGACGTAGTCGCGCGTCTTGATGTCCATCGTCAGGCCGCGCACGATGCGGAACACGGTGGGCGAGTTGACGAACACCACCGCCACGAACACCACCAGCAAATTGGGCGGAAAGCCGATCAGGCCAAGCGGGTCGGCGTTCCACGCGATCCCCGAATAGAGCCATAGCCCCACCACGAGCGTGATGCCGACGTAGATGTTGCGCGTCTTGGGCTGCGTGTGAAAGCGCGAGTTCCACAAGAGCACGAGGAACACGATGGGAAAGATGAAGAGAACCGCCGCCATGTAGACCGGGATGCCGGTGAGCACGATCTCGGGCGTGACCAGCAGGTAGAAGAGCAGGATCACCGGGAAGGCGAGGATCAGGTTGGCGAGGAAGGACAGGAAGGTATCGAGCCGCCCGCCGTAATAGCCCGCCGGCAGGCCCAGCGTGATGCCCACCATGAAGGCGAATAGGCTGGCGAAGGGCGCGATCTTGATCACCTCCCACGCGCCCACCACCATGCGGCTGAACACGTCGCGCCCGAGGTTGTCGCCGCCCAGCAGGTAGTAGGGATAGGCGCCCTCCGCCGCCTCGCCCATCATCTTGGTATAGGGGGTGCCGGGCACCTTGTTCTTCATCGAGGCGGATTGGTCGAGCACGTCATGGGTGGTGATCATGTCAAAGCCGCCGCCGAGGATACCGGTGAACACCCAGAACATCACGAGGCCGAAGCCCACCATGCCGATCGGGCTGTCGAACAGCTTGCCGTAGAGGCCAAGCCGCCGCTTGAAGGTGATCGACAGCGCGAAGGTGACGATGAGCGCGATCCACACCGGCGTGAACTGCCCGAGGATGCGCAGGATGATTTCGCCCCAGCTCAGCAGGTCCATGGCAGCCTCCTAGGTCACGCTGATGCGCGGGTTGAGATAGACGTAGCCGATATCGGAAATCAGCTGCGTCACCAGCACGACGATGACCGAGACCACCGATACCGCGAGCAACAGCTCGATGTCGTTATTGCTTGCCGCCTGCACCAGCGTCCAGCCGAAACCCTTGTAGTTGAACAGCGTCTCGACGATCACCACCCCGTTCAGGAGCCAGGGAAATTGCAGCATGATGACCGTGAAGGGCGCAATCAGCGCATTTCGCAGCGCGTGCTTGAGGACGATGTTGGGAAAGCTCACCCCCTTGAGTCGAGCGGTGCGGATGTATTGCGCGGTCATCACCTCGGCCATCGAGGCGCGCGTCATCCGTGCGATATAGCCCATGCCGTAAAGCGCGATGGTCAGCACCGGCAGGAAGAAATTCTCGAATGATGGATTCTCCATCGCGCTCGTCGCCGTGCCCTTGAACCATTTGAGCCCCACGGCGGAACTGGCGAAGATGGCGATGAACAGCACGCCCGAGACGTATTCCGGCGTTGCCGTGGTGGTGATCGCGAAAGTCGAGAGCGTCCGGTCGGTGCGCGAGCCCTCGCGCATCCCCGCCATCACCCCGAGAATGAGCGCCGAGGGCACCATCAGCAGCATCACCCACAGCATCAGCCGCCCCGTCAGCCCCAGCTTCTCGCCGATGATGCCGCTCACCTCGGTGCGGAACACGGTGGAATAGCCCCAGTCGCCCTGAAGGATGCCGCAAAAGCGCGGGGCGTCGGCGGCGGGCGTGTCCTGGTCGATACAACGCCCGCGCAGGGTGCCTTCCCGACCCTCCTGCGTCCAGCCCGGCAGGACGCCCAGCCATTGCCCGTATTTCACCGGCAGCGGCTGCAGATAGCCGTTGCTTCCGAGATAGCTCGCCACCTCCTCGTCGGTCATGCGGAAATTGCCCTGCGTCTTGGCGAGCTTTTCGAGGTTGGGATAGAGATTCGTCAGGAAAAAGACGATGAAGGTCAGGCAGAGCGCGGTGAGCAGCATGACGCCCACGCGGCGCAGGATGAACTTGGCCAATGTCACGCCCCCCTGTCGGCGTTTTTTGTTCAGTGACGCTATGCGAGGGGGCGGGCGCGGTCCAGTTCAAATTGCGACGCGAGTATCCTGAAAACGACCCCGGCCCGCGCGGGCGGGCCGGAGGCGGCGGTTCAGAGCAGTGCTTCCGGGGGGACGGTTTCGATGCCCAGCGCCTCGCCCACGGCGGCGTAGGTCAGCTGACCCGCGTGGACGTTGAGTCCGGCGAGCAGGTGCGGGTCGTCGGCGCAGGCGCGCTTCCATCCCTTGTCAGCAAGCGCCAGCATGAACGGCATGGTGGCATTGCCCAGCGCCAGCGTCGAGGTGCGGGCCACCGCGCCGGGCATGTTGGCCACACAGTAATGCATAATCCCGTCCACCTCGTAGATCGGGTCGGCATGGGTGGTGGCGCGCGAGGTCTCGAAACAGCCGCCCTGGTCGATAGCCACGTCGACGAGCGCCGCGCCGGGCTTCATCATCGGGAATTGGTCGCGGCGCACCAGCTTGGGCGCGGCGGCCCCGGGGATGAGCACTGCGCCGATCACCATGTCGGCCTGCGGCAGCAACTCGTCCAGCAGCCCGGCGGAGGAATAGCCAGTCTTGAACATGTCGCCGAATACGTCGTCGAGGTAGCGCAGCCGCGGCAGCGAGCGGTCGAGCACGGTGACGTCCGCGCCCATGCCCGCCGCGATGCGGGCCGCGTGCGTGCCGACCACGCCGCCGCCGATCACGATCACGCGCGCGGGGCCCACGCCGGGCACGCCGCCCATCAGAACGCCGCGCCCGCCATTGGCCTTTTGCAGGGTCCACGCGCCCATCTGCGGCGCGAGGCGGCCTGCCACCTCGGACATCGGTGCGAGCAGCGGCAGGCCGCCCGAGCGATCCGTCACCGTCTCGTAGGCGATCGCCGTGCAGCCCGAGGCGAGCAGGTCGCGAGTCTGCGCCTCGTCGGGGGCGAGATGCAGGTATGTGAAGAGAAGCTGCCCCTCGCGCAGCATCTTGCGCTCTACCGCCTGCGGTTCCTTGACCTTTACGATCATGTCGGCCTCGGCGAACACTTCCTCGGCGGTGGCGATGATGTGCGCGCCCACCGCCTCGTAGGCGGCATCGTCGAAGCCTGCGCCAGCGCCTGCGCCGGATTGCACGATCACCTCGTGGCCGCGGCCCACGGCCTCCTGCGCGGCGATGGGGGTAATGCCGACGCGGAATTCCTGGGGCTTGATCTCGGTGGGGCAGCCGATCTTCATTTGGGTCTCCTCCTTGGGTTTCTGATTCATTGTGGCGCGGATGGCTTGCAAGGCGGTTGAAATTTCACTCGCCTGACGGACGATCTTGTGAATATACTTCGGTGATAACGGTGTTTCGGGGGAGGGTCTTGCGAGATGGCGCTGGATAACACGGACAGGCGGCTCTTGCGCGTGCTTCAGAAACGCGGACGCATCTCGAACGCCGATCTCGCCGAGGCGGTGAGCCTGTCGGCCTCGGCCTGTCACCGGCGGGTGCAGCGGCTGGAGGCGGAAGGGTATATTACCGGTTATGTCGCCCTGCTCGACGCGCGCAGGATGGGGGTGCCGGCGGTCATCTTCGTCGAGATCACGCTCACCACGCAGGCTGACGATGTGCTCGACGCCTTTGAGAAGGCGGTTGCGCGGGTGCCCGACGTGCTGGAATGCCACCTGACCGCAGGGGCGGCGGATTACGTGCTCAAGGTGGTGGCCGAGGATACCGAGGATTTCGCCCGCATTCACCGTCAATACCTCGCCCGGCTGCCCGGCGTGGCCAAGATGCAGTCGAGCTTCGCGCTGCGCACGGTGTTCTCGACCACCGCATTGCCGGTGAACGGCTGAGGGCGGCGCGGCTTGACCGCGCGGGGCGGGGCGAATACTGATCGAATTCGTCGGATTAGCCCCGGAGCCCGTCCCCCGAGATGAGCGAGACCTTCCTGCACCGCCTCGCCTGGATCGTGGTGATCCTGTGCCTCGCGCCCATCGTCGCGGCGGCGCTCGCGGCGTTCACGGGCGATCTCGACACATGGCGGAACGTGCTGTCGTCGGTGCTGCCGCGCTACACGGCCAACACGCTCAATCTGGTGGCGTTCGTGGCGGTGGGCACGGCCATCATCGGCGCGGGGTCGGCATGGTTGGTAACGGTCTACCGCTTTCCGGGCGTGCGCCTCCTGGAGGTGACGCTGGCGCTGCCGCTGGCGTTTCCGGCATACGTGATGGCGTATGCCTATACCCATATGCTCGATCATCCCGGCCCGGTGCAGACGGCGCTGCGTGCGGTGACGGGATGGGGCCCGCGCGAGTACTGGTTTCCCGAGGTGCGCTCGCTTGGCGGTGCGGCGGCAATGCTGACCATCGTTCTCTACCCGTATGTCTACCTGTTGGCGCGCGCCTCGTTCCGGCAGCAATCGGCCAATGCATTCCTGGTGGCGCGGACGCTCGGGCGGTCGCCGGCGCAGGCGTTCTGGCGGGTGGCGCTGCCGATGGCGCGACCGGCCATCGCGGGCGGCGTTCTACTGGCGATCATGGAGACCATCGCCGATTTCGGTACGGTGGCGTTCTTCAACGTGCAGACCTTTGCCACCGGCATCTACCAGGCGTGGTTCAGCCTTGGCGACCGGGCGGCGGCGGCGCAGCTTGCGCTCTGCCTGCTGGCCTTCGCGCTGCTGCTGGCGGGGCTGGAACGGGCGAGCCGGGGCCGGGCGCGCACCGCCGGGCGCGGCGGGCGGTTCGAGACGATGGAGCGCCCGCACCTGCGCGGCGCGGCGGCGGCGGGCGCGTTCGCCTTCTGCTTCCTGCCGGTGCTGCTGGGCTTCGTGCTGCCGGTGGTGATGCTGGGGGTGATGGCGGTGGGGTCCGGGCAGGACCTATTTTCGTCGCGCTATCTCGGCTTCATGTCCAACTCGCTGGTTCTGGCCTCGGTGGCCTCGGTGCTGACGGTGCTGGGCGCGGTGCTCGTGGGGTTCCGCGCGCGGACACGGCCGGGGCGGGCTTCGCGCGCGCTGGTGGTGGGCGCGGGGCTGGGATACGCGGTGCCCGGGGGCGTGATCGCGGTGGGGTTGATGGTGCCGATGGCGGCATTCGACAACGCGCTCGACGCGGTGATGCGCGAATATTTCGGCATCCGCACCGGGCTTTTGATCACCGGGTCGATCTGGCTGATGGTGATGGCCTACGTGGTGCGGTTCATGGCTGCCGCGCTCAACGCCTATGACAGCGGCATGGCCACGGTCCCCTACAATCTAGACGCGATCGGGCGGTCGCTGGGGCAGCCGGGGCCGGGGCTTCTGCGGCGGGTGCACTTGCCGGTGGCGCGGACCTCTGTGCTGACGGCGCTTCTGATCGTGTTCGTGGACGTGATGAAGGAATTGCCCGCGACGCTGATCCTGCATCCGTTCAACTTCCAGACCTTGGCGGTACAGGCGCACCGGTTGGCCTCGGACGAGCGGCTGTCGGAGGCGGCGGTGCCGTCGCTGGTGCTGGTGGCCTTCGGCCTCATCCCCGTGCTGATCCTGTGCCGAACGCTGGGGCGCGATGCGCAGAGCCGCCGGGCGGCGCGGCTGGGGGCGGCAATCTCGGCGGGGTGAGGGATGTCGGGGCCGTTTGTGGCCTTGAGCGGTCGTTCGGGTCTTGGTGCCAATGCGCGAATTCAAGGTGCTGAAAGCACCGCCGCGCAGCGCCCGACCGCCCCTCGGGCGGGCGCTCCTCGACGTCGCAAGTAGCGGTGATCATTGAAGTATCTTGCGCTATAAATCGCAGAGCACAAACCGAACTGCGCCCACCCGGTGGTCGGGCGCTGCGCGGCTCATCGTCGGATGATCAACGTCCACTCCAGGCCAGACCCGCCCGCCCTATTCTGGCCGCTGGAGGCTGAACGTGTCGCGCACAACCGCGTAATCCATGTAGCCCAGCCGCGAGAGCGGGTTGTAGCGGGTGACGTCGAAACGGCCATCGTTGAGGCAGGCATCGTCCATGTGCACGCCGGTCACCTCGCCGAAAACGACGAAGTTCGCCTCGCCGGGAAGCTGGACGATCTGCGTGAGGCGGCATTCGAGTGCGGCGGGGCTGGCGGCGACACGGGCGCAATCCACCGTCTTGCACTCTGCCTTTTCCAGCGCGGCATCGGCGAACTCGTCTACCTCGCGGCCCCACGGCCCCGAGGTGCGGTTCATCGCGTCGGTCAGCGCCTCGCTCACCACGTTGACACAGAACACGCCCGTTTCCCGGATATTGGCGACGCTGTCCTTTGTGCCGTCGCGGTCGGGCTTGACCGAGGTGGAGGCGAACATCACCTGCGGCGGCACATAGGCCACCGCGTTGAAGAAGGAATAGGGCGCGAGATTGTCGCGGCCCTCGGCGTCTCGGGTGGAGATCCAGCCGATGGGGCGCGGCGTGACGATGGCGTTGAACGGGTTGTGCGGCAGGCCGTGGCCGTCCTCGGGGCGGTAGAACATGCAGTCTCCTTCGGGGGTGATCCGGTTTGTGCAAGCGGTAACGCCGTGCTACGCGGCGTGCCAGTCAATTCTCGCAAAGGTGCGGTGCGTCATGGTCGAGCTTGGGCCCGAGGGGCCGCAGGATCTGTGGGAGGTCGAGGCGCTCTATGACCTGTGCTTCGCGCCGGGGCGCGAGGCGCTGTCCTCCTACCGGCTGCGCGAGGGCGTGGCGCCGGTGGCTGATCTGTGCCTCGTGGCGCGCGAGGACGGGATCATCGCGGGTGCGATCCGCTACTGGCCGGTGCGGGTGGGGGAGGCGCGCGCCCTGCTATTGGGCCCCGTGGCGGTGCATCCCACCCATCAGGGCGAGGGGTTGGGCGGCTGGCTCATCCGCGAGAGCGTCGAGCGCGCGCGCACGCTTGGCTGGGCGCGGGTGATGCTGGTGGGCGACGCGCCCTATTACGGGCGTTTCGGCTTTGCCCGGCTCGACAAGGTCGAGATGCCACCACCGACGAACCCGGCGCGGGTGCTGGGGCTGGCGCTTACTCCCGGTGCGTGGGACGGGGTGGCGGGCGCGGTGGCGCCCGCAGCTTGAATTCCGGCGCGGCCGCCGTCATCTCTTTGGCTGGAGTTGGGAGGCGGACGGCATGGAAATCCTTGGACGGCCCATCGAAGAACCGGCGGTCGAAGCGCGGCTCGACGCGCTGGTGGCGCGGCACGCGCGTGCAGGCAGTGGCGCGATGGACGTGCTCAACCTCATCGGCGCGCAGGCCGAGGGGCTGCTCGACCGGCTGCCGGCCGAGGCGCGGGCGCGGCTGGGTACGGTGACGGAACGCGCGTTGCTGGGTGCGGCAGAGGCGGCGCATGGCACGCGCGACTCGGTGCCCGACATGTCGCAGGGACGCACGCGGCTGCTGACTACGGCGATGGGCGCGGCGGGGGGCATGGGAGGTCTGCCCACGGCGCTCGCCGAACTACCGGTGACGGTGACGGTGCTGTTGCGCGCGATCCAGGACGAGGCCGCCGCGCACGGGTTTGATCCGGCCGAGCCGGGGGTGCGCTTCGCCTCGGTCGAGGTGTTCGGCACCGCCGGGCCGCTCAGCGATGACGACGGCAGCGATCTGGGCTTCATCGGGGCGCGTGTAACGCTGACCGGGGCGGCGCTGCGGGCGCTCATCGCGCGGGTGGCACCGAGGCTGGCGGCGGTGCTGGGCCAGAAGCTCGCGGCGCAGAGCGTGCCGCTGTTGGGAGCGGCGGCGGGGGCGGCCACGAATTACGCCTATACACGCTATTACCAGGACATGGCGCATGTGCATTTCGGGCTGCGGCGGCTGGCCATCGAGGCCGACCGCGACCCGCGCGAGATCGTGGCGGCGTTCCGCGAGAGGGCGGGTCGCGTGACGCGCGGATGACGCGGCGCTTGCCCTATTGCAAATCCGCGAAAGCCGCCTGCAGCCGCTCCACCGCCTCGGCCACCCGCGCGCGCGGCGTGGCGATGTTGAATCGCAGGAAGCCCTCGCCGCCGGTGCCGAAGCTGGGGCCGTGGTTGACGCAGATGCGCGCCTCGCGTTTCACCCGGCGGGTGAACTCGGCGGGGTCCATGCCCGTGCCGGAGAAATTCACCCAGGCGAGGTAGGTGGACTCGAGCGGCATGGATTTGAGGCCCGGAATGGCGTTGACGCCCGCGTCGAAGAGCGTGCGGTTGCCGTCGAGATAGGCGCAGAGCGCATCGACCCATTCCGCGCCCTCCGGTGAATAGGCGGCTTCGGCCATGAACAGGCCGAAGGAATTGGGCGATATCCCCATCGCCGCCATCCTCTTGGCGAAGCGCGCGCGCAACCCCTCGTCGGCAATGATCACGTTGCCGAGATGGGCCCCGGCGATGTTGAAGGTCTTGGTGGTCGCCGTCATCATCACCAGCCGGCTGGCGACGCCGTCGATATGGGCCATCGGGATATGACGCTGACCGGGCATGAGCAGGTCGTGGTGAATCTCGTCGGAGACGAGAATGAGGTCATGACGACGGGCGAATTCGGCCACGCCCTGCAACTCGGCGCGCGTCCAGACGCGACCGCCGGGATTGTGCGGCGAGCACAGGATGACCATGCGCTCGTTGCCGGTCATCAGGGGGTCGTAAGCCGCGAAATCCATCTCGTAGCGGCCGTTATTATCCACGAGCGGGCATTCCCGCACCTCGCGTCCGGCCGCGCGGATCACGCGGGCGAAGGCATGGTAGACGGGGGTGAAGAGCACCACCGCGTCGCCCGGCTCGGTGAAGGTATCGACGCACATCGCGGTGCCGTTGACGAGGCCGTGGGTGGTGAATATCCATTCCGGCTCGACCTGCCAGCCGTGGCGCTCTTTCATCCACCAGCGGATGGAGGCGCGATAGCCCCGATCATCGCCGTAATAGCCGTAGATGCCGTGCCGGGCCATGCCGTTGAGCGCCTCGGTCACGCAGTCGGGCGGGCGGAAATCCATGTCGGCCACCCACATGGCGATGCCGTCCTGCGGCGAGATGCCGTACTTGGCCTGCATCATGTCCCACTTGTCGGAATGGGTACCGCGCCGGTCGATGATCTCGTCGAAATCCATGCCTGTCTCCTGCTCGTTGCCGAGGCGCAGGCTAGCCGAATGCGCGGCGGCTGCAAGGGCGTTGCGGAACGCGCGCCGATCCCCTAAATCAGCGCCATGAAACGGCCCATCCTCATCCATCCCGACCCGCGGCTCAAGAAGGTCTGTGCGCCCGTCTCGGAAATTACCGACGATCTGCGCAAGCTCGCCGATGACATGCTCGAGACCATGTACGACGCGCCGGGCATCGGGCTCGCCGCGCCACAGGTGGGGGTGCTGTCGCGATTGATCGTACTCGATTGCGTCAAGGAAGAGGGCGAGGCCCCGCGACCGCTGGTGATGATCAACCCCGAGGTTCTGGCGTCCTCCGAGGAGATGAACACCTACGAGGAAGGCTGCCTGTCGATCCCCGATCAGTATGCCGACGTGACGCGCCCCGCCGAGGTGGAGGTGCGCTGGATTGATCCGGACGGGGCCGAGCATCGAGAAGGCTTCGGCGGGTTGTGGGCGACGTGCGTGCAGCACGAGATCGACCACCTCAACGGCAAGCTGTTCATTGACTATCTTGGAGCCATGCGGCGGCAGATGATCACCCGCCGGATGGTCAAGCTCAAGCGAGAGAAGGCGCGCGCGTGAGCGCGCGGGCGGTCCTGCGCTGGCCTGACCGGCGGCTGCGTATGGCCGCGGACCCGGTGGCGGAGATCGACGACGGGGTGCAAGCGCTCTGGGACGAGATGATCGCGGTCATGGAGGCGATGCCGGGTGTCGGGCTGGCGGCGGTGCAACTGGGCGAGATGCGCGCGCTGGCGGTGGTGGATGCGAGCACGAAACGGGGGCAGGCGGTGCGCATGGCCAACCCCGAGATCCTGCACGCGAGCGTGGAGTTGCGCCCCCACGAGGAAGCCAGCCCCTGCCTGCCCGGCGTCGCGGCGACGATCGAGCGGCCGCGCGCGGTGACGGTGCGGTTCCTGAATGCCGATGGTGCGATGGAGGAGCGCGATTTCGTGGGGCTATGGGCAACATCCGTGCAACACCAGATCGACCATTTGCAGGGGCGGATGTATTTCGACCGGCTGGGTCGCGTGAAGCGGGATATACTGTTGAGGCGGGCGCGGAAACTGACCTGAGGCCGGTATGCATGGAACGCTCTTGATTTGGATATTTTTGGCAAGATGAAGGGGGCGGCATGCGCGTGATCTTCATGGGAACGCCGGGTTTCTCGGTGCCGGTTCTGGATGCGCTGGTGGCGGCGGGGCACGAGGTGGCCGCGGTTTATTGCCAGCCGCCGCGCCCGGCGGGACGGGGCAAGAAGGCCCGGCCAAGCCCGGTGCAGGCGCGGGCCGATGCGCTGGGGCTGCCGGTGCGCCATCCTGCAAGCCTGAAGGGCGCGAATGAGCAGGCGGAGTTTGCCGCGCTCGGGGCGGATGTGGCGGTGGTGGTGGCTTACGGCCTCATCCTGCCGCAAGCGGTGCTCGATGCGCCGCACTTTGGTTGTCTCAACATCCATGCCTCGCTGCTGCCGCGTTGGCGCGGGGCGGCGCCCATCCAGCGCGCGATCATGGCGGGCGATGCCGAGACCGGCGTTTGCATCATGCGGATGGAGGCAGGGCTCGATACCGGACCTGTGCTGATGCGCGAGCGGCTGGCGATCGGGTCGCAGGAGACGGCGGGCGGCTTGCATGACCGGCTCTCGGCCCTGGGGGCAAGGCTCATCGTCGAGGCGCTGGGGCGGCTGGACGGTCTGGAGCCCGAACCGCAACCGGAGGACGGGATCACCTATGCCGCCAAGATCGACAAGGCCGAGGCGCGGGTGGACTGGAGTCGCCCGGCTGAGGAGGTGGATCGGCTGATCCGGGGCCTGTCGCCGTTTCCCGGCGCGTGGTGCATGGCCGGTGATGAGCGCGTGAAGCTTCTGGGGTCGTGCCTTGCCGAGGGACAGGGCGCGCCGGGCGAGGTGCTGGACGATGCCGCGACGGTGGCCTGCGGGCGCGGTGCGGTGCGGCTTTTGCGCTTGCAACGCGCCGGGCGCGCGGCGCAGGATGCGGGCGAGTTCCTGCGGGGCATGGCGCTTGCCCCTGGGATGCGACTGGAGTGACGCGATGTTCCTGCAACTCTTCGGCACGGTGGTGATCGCAGGCATCGTGGGCTACGCCAGCGAGCGGAGCGGGTTCACGCGCAACGGGTACATCCCGTCGATCATCATCTGCGTGGGTGGCGCGTTCCTGTTCTATTTCATCCGCATCATGTTCGGTATCCGTTTTGGCGCGCCCGGGATAGATGCGATTCTCTCGTCGGTTGGCGCGCTCGTCATCGTGCCGACCCATTGGCGCAGGCGGAGGTGAGCCATGAGCGTGGTCTATCTCATCATCATCGGTGCCGCGGCGGGCTTTCTCGCCACCCGGCTGATGGGGATGCAGGCGGGCGTGGTGCCCACCGTGCTGCTGGGCATCGCCGGGGCGCTGATCGGCGGGGTGCTGATCCGGGTGATCCTGACGGTGACGGGGCTTCTTGGTGGGCTGATCGGCGCGGTGCTGGGGGCGGTGCTGCTGATCTGGCTTTACCGGATGTATCTGGAGCGCCGGTGAACCTCAGTTGAGCGGCGGGCGGGCGTGGTAGACCGGCAGCCGCCAGCCGAAGGCGAGCGAGCCCGCGCGCAAGGCCCATGTGAGCGCCGCGCAGATACCGAGGACCACCAGCGGGTCATTGGTAAAGAGGCGCGCGATCACAGCCCCGAGCGCGCCCGCGAAGGCCGCCGAGACGTAGAGCTCGCCCTGTTTCAGGACCAGCGGCACCTCGCCCACCACCACGTCGCGCATGAGCCCGCCCATGCAGCCGGTGACCATGCCCATCAGCACCACGATCACCTGCGTCTGACTCATCGCCATCGCCGCGCTGACGCCCGCGGGCACGGCCACGGCGAGGGCGAAGCTGTCGAGCCACAGGAGCCAGCGGTAGCGGCTTTCGACCAGGTGCGCGGTAAAGAACACCAACAGCGCGGCGGCGCAGGCAATAAGGATGTAGTTCGGGTTGCCCATCCAGAACACCGGGTTGCGGTCGAGCAGCACGTCGCGCAGCGTGCCGCCGCCCACCGCCGTCAGGCAGGCGAGGAAGGCAAAGCCCACGATGTCGAGCTGCTGGCGCGAGGCGACGAACGCTCCGGTGAGTGCGAAAATCAGCACAGCGGCATAATCGAGGAGCGCGAGGTAGCTCATGTCTCACTCTTGCCCGGCTTGAACGGCGCCATTCCGGCGCGCGCCAGTTCGTCGGCGCGCTCGTTCTCCGGGTGGCCTGCGTGGCCCTTGACCCATTCCCAGGTCACGGTGTGGCGTTTCTGCGCCTCTTCCAGGCGCTGCCACAACTCCACGTTCTTTACTGGCTTTTTCGCGGCGGTTTTCCAGCCGTTCTTCTTCCAGCCGTGAATCCAGCCGGTCACGCCGTTCTTAACATAGCCGCTGTCGGTGACGATGGTGATGGCCGAGGGCTTCGAGAGTGTCTCGAGCGCGTGGATCGCGGCCAGAAGCTCCATCCGGTTGTTGGTGGTCTCGGCCTCACCGCCCGAAAGCTCGCGTTCCTTGACGATCGTGTCGCCCTCTACTGCGCGCATCAGCACACCCCAGCCGCCAGGGCCGGGATTGCCCGAACAGGCCCCGTCGGTATAGGCGAATAGATCAGCCATCCATCAGCCCCTCGTAGCCCGGCAGCGCCGCCACGCGCGCGCACCATGCGGTGAGGCGCAGGAACCGACCCATGTCGAAGCCGCCGCGCGTGCCCGCCGTGTGGGTATAGGCGTAGAGCGCGATATCGGCGAGGGTAGGGGAGGGGCCGCAGAACCAGTCCCGCCCGTCGAGCGCGTCCTCCATCAGCCCGAGGATGGCGTGGCCTTCGTCGAGCAGGGCGGCCATGCGCTCGGGCGTGGCCTCCTGCGCCAGGTGCTGATAGGTGGCGAGCGAGGCGCGCACGGCAACGACCGGCTCGTGCCGGTTCTGCTCGAAGAACATCCAGGCGAGCATCTGTGCCTGCGCCAGCGCGCCCTCGGGCACCCAGCCGGTGCCGTGGCCAAGGTACCACAGGATCGCGTTCGATTCCGTCAGGATCGTGCCGTCGGGCAGATGCAATGTGGGCAGCTTGCCCAGCGGCAGGTGCCCCGCTGCCTTGGCCTCGGCCAGTTCGGGGGTGTTGGTCTCGATGGGGACATGCCGGTAGCGGCGCCCCTCGAGCGCCAGCAGGAGCCGCACCTTGTAGCTATTGCCCGAGGAGGGCATGGAATAGAGCGTGAGATCGGTCATGTCGTGGGCCTCAGAGAAAGGTGCCGATGGCGAGGCAAGCGATCGCCACGGCGCTGAGCAGGAGGCGTAGCGGTATCCACCAGTCGGGCGCAAGGCCCCAGCGGGCGAATTGCCAATCGAGAGCCAAGAGCCCGGCAAAGCCGAAGATCAGGTTCATCCCCGCCGAGACCGGCCCGCCGCCGGTCATGAAGAACGCCCAGAGCGCGGGGATCACCGAGAGGGCATAGCCGGTGGCGGCGAGGGTGCCGGTGGCCTTGCTGGCAAAGCCCCAGAGCACGCCTGACATGAACGACAGGATCACCGCGCCGTAGAACAGCATGACATAAGGCCCGGCGAAGCGCGGGCCGATGGCCCGCACCGTCCACAGGCCGAGATCGGGCAGCAGCACGGTCAGCGCCCCCCAGAGGAAGGGGATGAGGCCGGCAAGGCCGAGGATCAGCGGGGCGCGCGGGATGCTCTGGAACATGGCGCGCAAATTGGCGCGGTGGGGCGGGGTTGGCAAGGGCGGATGGGGGGTGTGTTGTTTGTCAAGCGGGATGTTTCTGCCAGTCGCCACGGTCAGGATCTGGCCTGGAGGGGACATCGAACCGTCTGGTGATGAGTCGCGCAGCGTCCGACCACCGGGTGGGCGCAAAATCGGTTATGCAGCGCGATTTATGGTGCAAGATACTTCTGGAATTACCGTTACTTGCACCGTCGAGGAGCGCCCGCCCGTCACGCCAGAGGCATGCCGCCAATATCGGCGCACCTCCGGTGCGACGGGGCGGTCGGGCGCTGCGCGGCGGCGCGTAAACGCGCCTCGATTCCGCGCATGGGCGCCAAGACCTGAACGTCCGCTCAAGGCCATTGTGCTCACGGCCGCAACGCGCTGTCATGCCCGAGCTGATCCTTGGGCGTTACCCGACACGTCGCACCCGCCACCAACTTCACGCCGTCTCGCGCAGCACCCGTGGCACCTTGAACTCGACGTTTTCCTGTGCGGTCTCGACCACCTGAACGGTCACGTCATAGCGGGCGCGGAAGGCGTCGATCACCTCGTTCACCAGCACTTCGGGGGCCGAGGCGCCGGCGGTGACGCCGACCGAGGTGATGCCCTCAAGCGCCCGCCAGTCGATATCGGTCGCGCGCTGGACAAGCTGTGCGTAGGAGCAGCCCGCGCGCGCGCCGACCTCGACCAGACGCCTGGAATTCGATGAGTTGGGCGCCCCCACGACCAGCATCGCCTCGGCTTCGCGAGCCATCGCCTTGACCGCCTCCTGCCGGTTGGTGGTGGCGTAGCAGATGTCTTCCTTGTGGGGGCCGATGATGGACGGAAAGCGCGCCTGAAGGGCGGCGACGATTTCCGCCGTGTCATCGACCGACAGGGTGGTCTGCGTCACGAAGGCGAGCTTGGCCTCGTCGCGCACTGCGAGCGTGGCCACGTCGGCGGGGGTCTCAACCAGCAGCACCTCGCCCGGTGGCAATTGCCCCATCGTGCCCACCGTTTCGGGGTGGCCCGCGTGGCCGATCATCACGATCTGGAGGCCGTTCTCATGGTGGCGCTCGGCCTCGATATGGACTTTGGACACAAGCGGGCAGGTGGCATCGACATAGAGCATCTGGCGCGCGGCGGCCTCGGCGGGGACGGATTTGGGCACGCCGTGGGCGGAGAAGATCACCGGGCGGTCAACGGGGCAGTCGTCAAGTTCTTCGACGAAGACCGCACCCTTGGATCGCAGGTCATCGACCACGTACTTGTTGTGCACGATCTCGTGGCGCACATAGACCGGCGCGCCGTACTTCTCGAGAGCCATTTCCACGATCTTGATCGCGCGGTCCACACCGGCGCAAAAGCCGCGGGGGGCGGCGAGCCAGAGGGTGAGCGGGGGCTTGGGCATGTCGGTGTCCTGCATGGCCCGGAGATAAGCCAGCACGCAGCGCGCGTAAAGGGCGGCGGTGGCGGAACGAGCGCTGCGATCGGGCTTGACCTTCCAGCGGGGGAGAGGCCGATAGCGGCGAAAACCGCAGCGAAGAGAAAGGCTCCCGATGAGAGTGAGACAACGGATGGTGGCCCTGCGCGTGGGGCTGGCCCTCGGCGCGATGGCTGGCGCGGCGCAGGCGGAGGGGGTGTTGCCATACCGCGATGCCGATGCGGTGGCGCGTGGCGAGCGGCTCTACGAGGCCACTTGCGCCACCTGCCACGGGCGCGACCTGCAGGGCGAGCCGAATTGGAAAACCCGCGACGCCGAGGGCTACCTGCCTGCACCGCCGCATGACGAGACCGGCCACACCTGGCACCACCCCGACGCTGTCCTGCTCGACATCGTGCGGCGCGGGACGGCGGCGGTGGTGGGGCAGGGCTACCAGAGCCGGATGCCGGGTTACGCCGGGGCGCTGACCGAGGCGGAGATGCGCGAAGTGTTGGCGTATATAAAGTCTACCTGGCCCGACCGCGTCATCGCGATACACGACCGGATCAACGTCGAGGCCGGGGGATAGCGCCGTTGCTTTCGCGTCATCCGCCCGCCTGCACCGTGAGCCAGGCCAGCACGATGTAACGAGCCGTCTTGGCGATGGTCACCAGCACGAGAAACACCCAGACCGGCGTGCGCATCACCCCCGCGATCACGGTAAAGCCGTCGCCCAGAGGCGCCCAGCTCATCAGCAGGGTCCACACGCCCCAGCGCGCATACCAGCGCTGCGCGCGCGCCAGTTGCGCCGCGTTGACAGGAAACCAGCGCCGAGTGCGGAACCGCTCGATCCCGCGCCCCAGCACGTAGTTGACCACCGCGCCCAGCGTGTTGCCGAGGCTTGCCACAGCCACCAGCCACGCCACCGGCGCGCTGCCCGCCACCTGCAGCGCGACGAATACCACTTCGGACTGGAACGGCAGGATCGTCGCCGCGCCGAAGGCGGCGGCGAAGAGACCGGCAAACTGTCCGAGCATCGCGGCGTCGGGGATCATGCGGAGGCGCGTGTCATCATGCCGGGCACCCTAGGTCGGATCGCGGCGGTTCCCAAGCCGAAGACGGGTGTCAGCGCTGCACTTGAAAGTTGAACGCCCGGCGAAGCCAAATGCGGGTTGATCTGGAAAGATTCGGTGCTCATAAAGACATATATATTCGCGCCTTGGCGTTCTTATTGCCAAAAAAGTAATCTTATGGAGTCGTAAAATATCATGTCGCAGTCATCTCGTGTCGGTCTTGTCCCCCTTACCGCATTGTTCATCGGCCTCGGGGCCGCAGCCGCCACCGCGCAGACGCTGGGCGCTGGTGCGACAGCAACCGGCATCGACAGCGTCGCGCTTGGCGACAACAGCCTCGCCTCGGGAGACGGCAGCACGGCGGCAGGCGCGTTGAGCGAGGCTTCGGGCCTGGAAGGGTCCGCGTTCGGCGTGGAGAGCCTCGCCTCGGGGGATTTCAGTACCGCGATCGGCGGGGTGAGCACCGCCTCGGGCAACAACAGCACGGCGCTTGGACATGAAAGCGAAGCCTCGGGCGATGGCGCCACGGCGCTTGGCGGGTCCAGTATCGCCTCGGGCCTGCAGAGTACGGCGGCGGGTGAGTTCAGCAGCGCCTCGGGCCTGCAGAGCACGGCGACGGGTCAGTTCAGCACCGCGTCGGGCGATTTCAGCACCGCGACCGGGCAGGCGAGCCTTGCTTCGGGGGACGGCAGCACGGCGACCGGCCAGTTCAGCACGGCCTCGGGCCTGTCCAGCACGGCAACGGGCACGGGCAGCGAAGCCTCGGGCGATTTCAGCACCGCGATGGGAACCGGCAGCGTTGCCTCGGGGCAGGCCAGTCTGGCTTCTGGCGTGGACAGCGTCGCCTCTGGCCTGCAGAGCACGGCCACGGGTGAGTTCAGCACCGCCTCGGGCGATTTCGGCACCGCGACCGGGCAGGCGAGCCTTGCTTCGGGGGACGGCAGCACGGCGACCGGCCAGTTCAGCACCGCCTCTGGAGAGGATAGCACGGCGCTTGGGCAGGGCGCGCAGGCGACCCATGCCAACGCGATGGCGCTGGGTGCGGGGGCACAGACCACGGCAGCCAACCAGGTGGTCATCGGCGGCGCCACCAATACTTACACGACACCTGGCATCACCTCGGCGGCCAGCCGTGCGGCACAAACCGGGGCGGTGGAACTCGTGACATCGGACGCGCAAGGCAACCTCGCCACCGACGGTGGCGCGACCGCTGCGGCGATCCGCGGCCTCAACGACAATGTCCGCGAGAACCGCGACGGGGTGGCGCTGGCGCTGGCCATGCAGTCGCCCTCGCTTGCCGGGGCGGAGAACTTCGCCCTGTCTGGAGGCTTTGGCACCTATGCGGGCGGCAGCGCCTTCGCAGCGACGGGCGCGGTGCGGATCTCGCCCAATGCGCAGTTTGACGGTGGCATTGGCGTCGGCTTTCGCGAGAACCGTGTTGGCGGCCGGATCGGCGTGACGTTCAAATGGTGACTTGGCTGCGGGTGGTGGCGCGCGCGGCGTTGTTGAGCGCCGTGCTTGCCGCGCCCGCGACCGCCCAGACCGCGCCACCGTCCAAGGGAGAGGTGGCACGGCTGGTTTGGACGACGCTGATCGCGCTCGATCACGCCAACCGGACCGGCAATTACACGGTGCTGCGCGATCTTTCTGCACCCGGGTTCCGCGCCGCCAATGACGCCGCGCGACTGGCCGGCGTGTTCGCGCGCACCCGCGACCTGCCGCTTGGGCGGGTGGTGCTCTACGCGCCGCAAATGGCCGTGCCGCCCGAGATCGTCGAGGACGGCGCATTGCGCCTGCGTGGGCGCATCCCGATGCGCCCCGAGGCGGTGCTGTTTGACATGCTGTTCGCGCAGCAGGGCGTGGACTGGCGGCTCCTGGGCCTGTCAGTGGGGCGCGGGGAGCCGTCGGTGCCCGAGGAGAGTGGCGAGGAGGCGCGCGAGTAACACGCGCCTGCCCTGGTCGTCACTCTTGGGCGGTGGCGTAGGCGGCTTCGCGCTCGGACGGATCGCGAGGTTCGCGCGGGGGCCGTCCGATCACCTCCTTGAGGTCGTCGAGTTCGATGAAATTGTCGGCCTGGCGGCGCAGGTCGTCCGAGATCATCGGCGGCTGGCTTCGGATGGTCGATACCACCGAGACACGCACACCCTGGCGTTGCAGGCTCTCAACCAGCGGTCGGAAATCTCCGTCGCCCGAGAACAGCACGATGTGATCGACGCGCGGCGCAAGCTCCATCGCGTCGACGGCGAGCTCGATATCCATGTTGCCCTTGACCTTGCGACGGCCCTGGCTGTCGGTGTATTCCTTCGCTGGCTTGGTCACCATCGAATAGCCATTGTAGTGTAGCCAATCGACGAGGGGGCGAATCGGCGAATACTCGTCATTGTCGAGAAGCGCGGTGTAGTAGAATGCGCGCAGAAGCTTACCCCTGCGCATGAATTCGTTGCGCAGCAGCTTGTAGTCGATGTCGAACCCGAGAGCCTTGCCGGCGGCGTAGAGATTCGAGCCGTCGATGAACAAGGCCAGACGATCATCCTTGTAAAACATCGTGGAATATCCTTTCAAATCGATCCGGATTGCCTGTGGATGAGTGAGTGTGTGAGTGGTGCGGCAAGCCGGATGTAGCGGAAGAGTTAATCGGTGACCTTGCTGGCTTCAAGTGAGTGGCACGTCACAAAAGGATAGGTTTGTGATGACGTCGGATCAACTGTGCTTGATCGCGCTGGGCGCAAACTTGCCGTTGCGCGATGGGGACCGCGAGGGCGGGCCGGCAGCAACGCTTGATGCCGCAGTGAAACGCCTGGAGATCATGGCAGGAACGCAGGCCGCGGTGAGCGCGTTCTACCGCACGCCGGCCTTTCCGCCGGGGTCGGGACCGGATTTCGTTAATGCCGCCGCCGCGCTACGCATCGCAGGCACGCCCGAGGCCGTGCTCGCGCAACTGCACGCGGTCGAGGCGGAATTCGGACGCGACCGTGCGGCGCGCTGGGGCGCGCGCACGCTCGACCTCGATCTGCTGGCCATCGGTGCGCGAGTCCTTCCGGATGCCGGAACGCACGGGCGCTGGCGCGCGCTTGGACCTCTGGAAGCGCAGGGGCAGGCCCCCGACCGGCTCATCCTTCCACATCCGCGGATGCAGGAGCGGGCTTTCGTGCTGGTGCCGCTGGCGGATGTGGCCCCTGACTGGCGTCATCCGATCCTCGGGCAAACAGTACGCGAGATGCTCGCGGCGCTGCCCGAAGCGGCGCGCGCCGAGGTCGTGGCGCTGCCGAATCGGTGCTTGTAAATCCCGGCCCGACGCCTTAAATACCGGGCTTCTGATCGAAATGCCCGAGAACTGCCGGAGGTCGCATGGCCCGCGTAACCACAGAAGACTGCGTCGACAAGGTCCCGAACCGATTCGAGCTGGTGATGCTCGCTGCTCACCGGGCGCGCGAGATCGCCGCTGGCGCCCCGCTCACGGTGGATCGCGACAACGACAAGAATCCTGTCGTGGCGCTGCGCGAAATCGCGGACGAGACGCAATCGGCTGGGGATCTGCGCGAGCGGCTCATCGAATCCCACCAGACCCAGATCGAGGTGGACGAGCCCGAAGAGGACACGATGGCGCTGATGATGGGGGCGGAAGCCGACCAGCCGGAGCCGGACGACATGTCCGAGGAAAAGCTGCTGCGTGCCCTGATGGAAGCGCAGGGCGAGGGCTGAGGCTCGTCGCAGCCGCCAAGGGACCGGGGCGTGCCACCAGATGATCGCCGTCGATGACCTGATCTCGCTGGTGCGCCACTACAATCCGAAGACGGACGAGGCCCTCATCCGTGACGCCTATGCGTTTGGTCGCGAGATGCATGAGGGCCAGTCGCGGCATTCGGGCGAGCCCTATTTCACCCACCCTGTCGCAGTCGCCGCGATCCTGACGGAACAGCGGCTGGACGACGCGACCATCGTTACCGCGCTTTTGCACGACACGGTTGAGGACACCAAGGCGTCCTACCGCACGGTGGAAGAGCGGTTCGGCACCGAGATCGCCGAGCTGGTCGATGGCGTGACCAAGCTGACCAACCTGCAACTGTCGAGCTCCGAAACCAAGCAGGCGGAGAATTTCCGCAAGCTGTTCATGGCCATGTCGCGCGATCTGCGGGTGATCCTGGTGAAGCTCGCCGACCGCCTCCACAACATGCGCACGATCAAGGCGATGCGCCCTGACAAGCAGGCGCAGAAGGCGCGCGAAACGATGGACATCTATGCGCCGCTCGCGGGGCGCATGGGGATGCAGTGGATGCGCGAGGAACTGGAGGATCTCGCGTTCCGCGTGCTCAACCCCGAGGCGCGCGCCTCGATCATCCGCCGCTTCATCACGCTTCAGCGCGAGACCGGTGACGTGGTCGAGCGAATCACCGGCGACATGCGCCTTGAGTTCGACCGTGCGGGGATCGCGGCGGAGGTCTTCGGGCGCGCCAAGAAGCCCTATTCGATCTGGCGAAAGATGCAGGAAAAGCAGATGGGCTTTTCGCGCCTGTCCGACATTTACGGCTTTCGTATCATCACCGGGTCCGAGGCCGATTGTTACGCGGTCCTGGGCGTGATTCATCGCCGCTGGCGCGCGGTGCCGGGGCGGTTCAAGGACTACATCAGCCAGCCAAAATCCAACGGATACCGTTCGATCCACACGACTGTGTCGGGGCGGGACGGCAAGCGGGTGGAGGTGCAGATCCGCACTCAGGCGATGCATGACGTGGCCGAGACGGGGGTCGCGGCGCACTGGTCCTATCGCGACGGGGTGCGCGCCGAGAACCCCTTTGCCGTCGATCCCGCGCGCTGGATCTCGGCGATGAACGAACAGTTCGACGCCGAGGAGGATCACGAGGATTTCCTCGAGGCGGTCAAGCTCGAGATGTATGCCGACAAGGTGTTCTGTTTCACCCCCAAGGGCGATGTCATCAAGCTGCCGCGCGGGGCCACGCCGATAGATTTCGCCTATGCCATCCACACTCGGATCGGGCATGCCTGCGTGGGGGCCAAGGTGGACGGGATGCGCGTGCCGCTCTGGACGCGGATCAAGAATGGGCAATCGGTCGAGATCATTACAGCGGGCGGGCAGATGCCGCAGGCCGCGTGGCTCGACATTGCCACCACCGGCAAGGCGCGCGCGGCCATTCGCCGGGCACTGCGTGAGCTCGACCGCGACCGCTATGTCAAGCTGGGCCGCGAGCTTGCGCGCTCAGCCTTCGAGCACGTGGGCAAGCGCGCCACAGACAAGGCGCTGGAGGCCGCGGCGCGCACGCTGCGGCTCAAGGATGCCGACGAGGTGCGCGCGCGCCTGGGCAGCGCCGAGTTGACCGCGCAGCAGGTGCTACGCGCGGTTTATCCCGATCTCGCCCCCGCGGGCGAGGCCGAGGTGGCGCGCGACCGGGCGGTGATCGGCCTGCGCGCCGACCAGGGATTTGCCCGCGCCCGCTGTTGCCAGCCGCTGCCAGGCGAGCGTATCGTCGGCATCACCCATCGCGGGCAGGGCGTGGTGATCCACGCCATAGATTGCGAGACACTGTCGCGCTACGATCAGCAGCCCGAGCGCTGGCTCGACCTGCATTGGCACACCGGTAAGCATCCGGCGGCCTATGCCGTAACGCTCGACCTGACCATCGGCAACGATGCGGGCGTGCTGGGGCGGATTTGCACCTTGATAGGCGAGCAGAAGGCCAATATCTCGGATTTGACATTCGTCGACCGGAAACCAGATTTTTACCGATTGCTGATCGATGTCGAGTTGCGCGATGCCGAGCATCTGCACAGCGTCCTGTCGGCGCTCGACGCCGAGGCGGACGTTGCCGCCGTGGAACGCTATCGCGATCCGTCCCGCTCGGGGGACAAGCGCGAGGAGCCGTAGGCGTGATTTTCAGACGCCGAGACCGTAGGCCGTGGTGGCGCATCGTGGCCGATTTTCTCTGGCCGCGGGGCGGCTGGGCGCGCGCGTTCACCTATGTCAAGCACCGGGTCAACCGCCTGCCAGACCCGCCTGACCGGATCGCGCGGGGCATATTTGCGGGCGTGTTCACCACCTTCACACCGTTCTACGGGCTGCATTTCGTCGTTGCCGCTGCGCTCGCCTTCGTGGTGCGCGGCAACATCCCGGCGGCGCTCTTGGGCACGTTCTTTGGCAATCCGCTGACCTATCTGCCGATCGGCGTGGTGTCCTTGCAGACCGGGCATGTCATCCTCGGACGCCACACACCCCACGAGGAGGAGATCAGCCGCTCGCTCGGTGGCAAGTTTCTCGACGCGGGCGAGGATCTGAAAAACAATATCGTCGCCATCTTTACCGACCGGCAGGCGGACTGGCACGGGCTGGGCATTTTCTATGACGAGGTGTTCTTTCCCTACATGATCGGCGGTATCGTGCCGGGGATGGTGGCAGGGCTTGCCGCCTATTACATCAGCCTGCCGGTGATCGCCGCCTACCAGAAGCGGCGGCGCGGCGCGCTCCGGGCCAAGTGGGAGGCGCTGCGCAAGAAGCGCGCGGCAAAGGACAAGGCGGCGCGTGAGGCCAACGAGGAGAGCAAGGCGGAGCGCGATCCCCCGGCGGGACGCCCATGAGCAAGGAGCCACAGATGACGGCAGAGACACGACTGCGCCTTGGCGTGAATATCGACCACGTCGCCACCGTGCGCAACGCGCGGGGGGGGGCCTACCCCGACCCGTTGCGCGCCGCACGCATCGCCGAGGAGGCGGGCGCTGACGGGATCACCGCGCATCTGCGCGAGGACCGCCGCCACATCTCGGACGCTGACATCGACGGGCTGATTGAGGTGCTGACGGTGCCGCTCAACTTCGAGATGGCGGCGACGGCAGAGATGCAGAAAATAGCCCTGCGCCACAAGCCCCACGCCGTATGTCTGGTGCCCGAAAAGCGCGAGGAACGCACCACCGAGGGCGGGCTCGAAGTGGCCCGCGAGGAGAACCGGCTGGCGCATTACATAGTGCCGCTGCGCGAAGCGGGCTGCCGGGTGTCCATTTTCATCGCCGCGGACAAGCGCCAGATCGACGCCGCCCACCGGATCGGCGCAGAGGTGATCGAGCTGCACACCGGCGCCTATTGCGACGCCCATGCCGAAGGCGATATCACCACCCGCGACCGCGAGTTGGAGGGGTTGCGCGAGATGGCCAGCTATGCCCATTCGCTGGGGCTGGAGGTGCATGCCGGGCACGGGCTGACCTATGACACGGTGCAGCCGGTGGCGGCATTGCCAGAGGTGAGGGAGCTGAATATCGGCCATTTCATCATCGGCGAGGCGATTTTCATGGGTCTGCAACCGGCCATCGCCGAGATGCGCCGCCTGATGGACGAGGCGCGGGGGTGATCCTCGGCATCGGCACCGATCTCGCGAATATCGACCGGATCGCCGGCACGCTGGAGCGGTTCGGCGACCGGTTTCGTAACCGCGTCTTTACCGAGATCGAGCAAGCCAAGGCCGAGCGCCGCGCCGATGTGGCGGGCACCTATGCCAAGAGATGGGCCGCCAAGGAGGCGTGTTCCAAGGCGCTCGGCACGGGGCTGCGCATGGGGATCGCTTGGAAGGATATGGCCGTCAGCAATCTGGCGACAGGGCAGCCCGTGATGCATGTGACAGGCTGGGCTGCCGACCGGCTGGCCGAGATGACGCCCGAGGAGCACGAGGCGATCATCCACGTCACGCTGACCGACGATCACCCCTGGGCGCAGGCTTTCGTGGTGATCGAGGCACGCCCGATCGTGCCCGCGCCTTGACACCCCGGCCCACGCGCCGCATGAAGCGCCGGACCACAGGCACCCCCGCGGAGACAGGCATGGCATCCGAGACCCAGAAAGGCAGCTCCATCTGGGAGACGGTCAAGACCGTTTTCTGGGCGCTGGTGATTGCAGGCATCTTCCGCACCCTTTTCTTTCAGCCCTTCTGGATCCCGTCCGGGTCGATGAAGGACACGCTGCTGATCGGCGATTTCCTCTTCGTCAACAAGATGGCCTATGGCTATTCCTACGCCTCCTGCCCGTCGATCCGGCTGGGCGGGCTCGATATCGACGCGCGCGACATCTGCGGCTGGCTCGACGGTGACAACACCCGCATCCTCGGCGGCGAGCCCGAGCGTGGCGACATCATCGTGTTCCGCCACCCGGTGGACGGTACCGATTTCATCAAGCGGCTGATCGGGCTTCCGGGCGACCGGATCCAGATGAAGGGCGGGGTGCTACATCTCAACGGCGCGCCCGTGGAGATCGAGCCGGCGGGGGAATTCGTCGAGAAATTTACACCGCAGGGGCCGATGCGCATCCGCCCGCGCTGTGCCAATGGCGTCGTTGGGCTGGGCGCGGACTGTATCAAGGAGCGCTACATCGAGACGCTACCCGGCGGGCGCAGCCACGCGATTCTCGACATCGGTCCGCAACGCGCCGACAATACAGGTGTGTTCACGGTGCCGGAGGGGCATTACTTTTTCATGGGCGACAACCGCGACAATTCCACCGATTCGCGCTTTCCCCAGGCTGTGGGGGGCGTGGGCTTCGTGCCGTATGAAAACCTCATCGGACGTGCTAACCGGGTGATCTTTTCCTCGGCGGGGCGGTCGATGTTGTTTTTCTGGACTTGGCGCGGGGATCGCTTCTTCGAGGGGCTGGAGTGAAGCTTTCGGGCGAGATGCGGGACTTCGCGGCGCGGCTCGGGCATGATTTCGCCCGCCCCGCGCTTCTGATCGAGGCGCTCACCCATTCCTCGATTTCTTCGCCGGGTCGCACCGACAACCAGCGGCTGGAATTCCTCGGCGACCGGGTGCTGGGCCTCGTGATGGCCGAGGCCCTGCTGGAGGCGGATCGTGCCGCCGCCGAAGGCCAGCTTGCGCCGCGTTTCAATGCGCTTGTGCGCAAGGAGACGTGTGCGGCCGTGGCGCGCGAGGTCAACCTCGGAGAGGTGCTCAAGCTGGGCCGGTCCGAGATGCTCTCGGGCGGGCGACGCAAGGAGGCGCTGCTCGGTGACGCGATGGAGGCGGTGATCGCGGCGGTTTATGTCGATGGGGGCTACGAGGCCGCTCGTGACGTGGTCCTGCGCCTTTGGGGCACACGGATCGCGACCGTGGAGGCGGATGCGCGCGACCCCAAGACCAGCCTTCAGGAATGGGCGCAGGCGCGCGGGCTAACGCCGCCCGCCTATGTGGAGACGGGCCGCTCGGGGCCCGATCACGCACCTAAATTCACTATCGAGGTTCGGCTTGCCACGGGCGAGAGCGCGGTGGCCACCGCCGGATCAAAGCGGCAGGCTGAACAGGCGGCGGCGGGTGCCTTGCTGGCGCGATTGGAGACAGGAACATGACCACCACCCGCGCCGGATTCGTCGCGTTGATCGGAGAGCCCAATGCGGGCAAGTCCACGCTGCTCAATCGCATGGTGGGGGCCAAGGTCAGCATCGTCACCCACAAGGTGCAGACCACCCGCGCGCGCATCCGTGGCGTCGCGATGGAGGGGGACAGCCAGCTCGTGTTCGTGGATACGCCGGGTCTCTTTCAGCCGCGCCGCAGGCTCGACCGGGCGATGGTCGCCGCCGCGTGGGGGGGCGCGGCGGATGCCGATATCGTGGTGCTGCTGATCGAGGCGCATCGCGGGATCACCGAGGGGGTCGAGCGTATCCTCGAGGGGCTGAGCGAGATTGCCAAGGGCCGCAGAATTGCCCTTGCGATCAACAAGATAGATCGGGTCGAGGCCCCCGTCCTGCTGGCACTCACCAAGGATATGAATGACCGGTTCGCCTTTGAGCGGACGTTCCTGATCTCTGCCGAGAAGGGGCATGGCGTGGGTGATCTGCGCGCGTGGCTGGCGGCCGAGGTGCCCGAGGGGCCGTGGCTCTACCCCGAGGACCAGATCGCCGATCTGCCGATGCGGATGATCGCCGCAGAGATGACGCGGGAAAAGCTGACGCTGCGGCTGCACCAGGAATTGCCCTATCAATTGACCGTCGAGACCGAGCATTGGGAAGAGCGCGAAGACGGGTCGGCGCGGGTGGATCAGGTGATCTACGTGATGCGCGACGGGCACAAGGGGATCGTGCTGGGCCATCGCGGCGAGACGATCAAGGCCGTCTCCAAGGCCGCACGCGAGGAGCTCGAGGCGTTCATGGGGCGGCGTATCCACTTGTTCTTGCAGGTTAAAGTCCGGTCCGGCTGGATGGACGAGTCCGAGCGCTATTCCGAGATGGGGCTGGATTTCAAGGACGGGAACTGAGGGCCGTGGCCCGGCTGACCGCACGGTTCTGGATCGACGCCTATCTCGCGCGGTTGCGGCTGGCGGATATCCCCGCATTCGTGGTGGCGCATGGCGATGATACGGCTGGCGCGGTGCTGGTCAAGCTCAACACGCTGGACGGAAAAGCAAAGCTATTTCAAAGGACTATAGACCTCATGACGGGCGACAGGACGTGGGTCACCCTGGCTGAAGGGGACGAGGCGGAGGTGGATGCGGCGGTCGTTCGGCAGCGGGGCTTCGATCCGGACCTATGGGTGGTCGAGGTAGAGGACCGGGCGGGGCGGCACTTGCTCGACTCGGACGGTCTGGGGGGGTAGCATCCGACCATGGAGTGGCGCGATCAGGGCATATTGCTGGGTAGCCGACACCACGGGGAAACCTCTGTTATCATTGAAGTATTCACGCCGGAGCATGGGCGGCACGCGGGCGTGGTGCGGGGCGGGGCGTCGCGCAGGATGGCGCCGGTGCTGCAAACCGGCGCGCAAGTGGACGTGGAATGGCGCGCGCGGCTTGAGGATCACCTCGGGACGTTTCGGGTTGAGCCTTTGAAATCAAGAGCTTGGGTGATGGGGGACCGGCTCGCGCTGGCCGGGCTGAATGCGGTCTGCGCGCTGTTGCGCTTTACCCTGCCCGAGCGCGAGGCGCATGGGAAATTGTACCATAAAAGCCTGATTTTACTTGATCTTCTGGATCAGCCGGACATATGGCCGCTGGCCTATCTCAACTGGGAGATGGCGCTTCTGGAGGAAATGGGCTTTGGTCTTGACCTGCGCCGCTGTGCGGTGATGGGAGAAAAGGCCAATGATCTCAGCTACATATCCCCAAAGACCGGGCGCGCGGTGTCGCGGGCGGGGGCGGGGGATTGGGCCGACCGTTTGCTGCCGCTGCCGCCCTGCCTGCTGGGAGACGGCCCCGCGCCCGACACAGAAATCGTGCAAGGCCTTGATGTGACGGGACATTTCCTGCGCCATCACCTCGCGCCGCATCTCGGCGACAAGCCATTGCCCGATGCCCGCTCGCGGCTGGTCGATCTGGTGACGGCGCGGGCGGGCGCGGGGTGAACCTGTAGGTTCAGGCGACGAACCGCAAGGTTCAAAGGGGCACCGTGCGGTGCCCCGCTCAGCGAACCGTGACGACGGTGCAATCGGCGTGGTTGTTGACCTTCTGCGCGACGCTGCCAGCGAGCAGCGAGCGGACGCGCCCGAGTCCGCGATGCCCCATGACGATCATGTCGGCCCCGGCCTTTTCGGCCATGTCGAGGATGCCGTCGGCGGGGTCATCATCGGCGGTCAGGGTGTCGACCTGCTTTGCCCCCGCAGCGCGGGCGCGGTCGGCGGCGCGGTTGACGATCTCCTCGCCCATGAGGGTGATCACGCGCACCATGTCCGAGGACGGTCGCGAGGTGGCGAAGAGATCGCCGCCACCCGCGCCGCTGAGGATGTTGAAATCGACCTGCTGGGTCTTCTGCACCGATTCCACGATATGCTCGACCTCGGCCATGCGGGCGAGTTCGCGCGAGGGGCGGCCGAATTGCAGGACGTGGCCGACGGTGAGCGGCACGTCGAATTTGGCCGCGAGTTCGGCAGCGAGGTCAATGGCCTTGTTCGCGGTGTCCGATCCATCGGTCGCGACGAGGATATGGGTCTTCATGGCTGGTTTCCTCCCGTTTGTCGTGGCGGGTCGGGCGGATGCTGTGCGCGGCCCTTCCGGGGGAGAGGGTAGCGTTTCGGGGGGGAGGTTGCCTTGATCGCGATCAAGGTGGGAGAACGGGCGCCGCGCGGGTTTTTCGGGTGCCGCCCCTAGTCCTCTGCGCGGAACACCATCTCGCGGCCCGCGTCGTTGGACAGGATCAGGGTGTCGCCCGCGATCTCGGCCAGCGTCATGTCCTCGAGCGCGCGCAAGTAGCGGGTCTCGGCCTCGAGATCGGGGCAGGCGCGCCTTGTCGAGGTGATGCGCTCGGCGGAGAACCACGGGTAGGGCACGCTCTGTTGCCCCGAGTAGCGGTTGCACGGGGCCTCGCCGGCGAGCGTGCCCTCTTCGGGGAAGGTGAGCGTGGCGCGGGCGGCAAAGGGCGTGCCGTCGATGCTGCGCAGCGTCCATGTCGTGCTCTGCCCGCCGTGGCCCGATACCGTCTCGTCCTTGCAGTATCCAAGGAGCGACATGGCGATGATCAGGAGCGCGATGCGCATCGCGATCACCTCAGAGCCAGCACGAGATCGACCAGCGAGCCAATGGCATTGCGGTTGGCGTCCGGTGCGCCAAGCGCCTGCATCCCGATGGCCGCGCCGAGGATGATGCGCGCCATGTCCGGGTTGGCGATGCCGCAGGCCGCGAGCGCCGCACCGAGGTGATCGAGGCGGCGGGCATCGGTCGCGGCCACGGCCTGCGCGGCCTGCGGTTCGGTGGCGGCCCAGGCACGGATCGCCGGTTCGGCGGCCTGCGTGGCGCCTGGGTCGGGTGCGGCGATGGCCTGTGCCGCCGCGCGCAGACGGGCGGCGACGGGATCGTCGTCGGGGGTGTCGAGCGCGGTCTTGGCCGCCGCCTGCCAAAGAGCGAGCAACGCCCCTGAATAGGCAGGGACATCCGCGAAATGCCAGTAGAACGAGCCTTTGGTGGTGCCGAGGCGGCGCGCCAGCGGCTCGGCCCCGAGGGCACCGGGGCCGCTCTCTGACAGAGCATCGAGCCCGGCGGTGAGCCAGTCGTCGGGCGTGAGGCGGGGGCGGCGCGCGGCGGTCATGCCCTTTTGCTTAAGCGGTGGGCAGACACGCGGCAAGGGGCCAGATGGTCACGTCCCGCGCGTGCCGGTGTCATGAAAGCTTTGCACCGATGTTGCACCGTTTTCGCATGGCGCGCCTAGAGAGCGCGCAGGAACCTTGGGGGTGACACGTGCTGACAATTGACGCGCTGACCAAAAAATTCGGCCCAAACACGGCGGTGGACGCGGTGAGCCTGTCGGTGGAACGGCCCGCGATGATCGGGATCATCGGCCGCTCGGGGGCGGGAAAATCCACGTTCCTGCGGATGCTGAACCGGCTGACCGATGCCTCTTCGGGCAAGATCGTCGTCGAGGGGCGGGACGTGACCGCGCTGCGCGGCGCCGACAAGCGTGCCTGGCAGTCGCACTGCGCGATGATCTTTCAGCAGTTCAACCTCGTGCCGCGGATGGACGTGGTCAGCAACGTGCTGCACGGCACGCTCAACCGCCGCTCGACGCTGGCGACGATGTTCAACCTATATCCCGAGGCCGACATTCACCGCGCCATCGGCATTCTCGACCGGCTCGGCATTGCCGAACATGCGCCGAAACGTGCCGAGGCGCTGAGCGGCGGGCAACAGCAGCGGGTGGCGATCGCCCGCGCGCTGATGCAGGACCCGAAAATCATCCTCGCCGACGAGCCCATCGCCAGCCTCGACCCGATGAACGCGCAGATCGTGATGGATGCGCTACGGCGGATTCATGAAGAAGACGGGCGCATGGTGATCGCCAACCTGCACACGCTCGATACCGCGCGGCGGTATTGCGACCGGGTGATCGGGATGCTGGCGGGGCGGGTGGTGTTCGACGGCACGCCCGAACAGCTCACCACCGGCGTGGCGCGCGACATCTACGGCGCCGATGCGAGCTTTACCGAGGACGCCACATCGACCGCCATCGAAACGCTGGACCGTGGGGCCGCGCGCGCGCTGCGCGAGGCCGAGGCCGCGGTCTGACTACCCCCTGGCCCGCCGGGGGGTGGCGGGCCGTCAACCAACCGGAGAGAGAGACATGACCAAACTATTTGCCGCCATCGTGGCCACCACCGCCCTCGTCAGCCCCGCGCTGGCGCAGGATCAGATCGAGGAATTCCGCATCGGCGTGCTGGGCGGAGAGAACGCGCAGGACCGCATGACCTCGAACGAGTGCCTGCGGGAGAAAACCGAGGATCTGTTGGGCGTGCCCACCAGGATATTTACCCCCGCCGATTATGACGGCGTGATCCAGGGCCTGCTGGGCGGCACCATCGACGTGGCGTGGCTGGGGGCATCGGGCTATGCCAAGACCTACCTGACCGATCCGGGTGCGGTCGAGCCGGTGCTGGTCAAGGTCAACACTGACGGCTCCTACGGCTATCATTCCATCGGCTTTACCCGCAAGGAGACCGGCATCGCCTCGCTGGAGGACATGGAGGGCAAGACCTTTGGCTTCGGCGATCCCAACTCGACCAGCGGCTACCTGATCCCGTCGATCGAGATCCCGCAGGAGGTCGGCGCGAGCATGGAATCGGGTGACTATTTCGGCGAGGTGAAATTCACCGGCGGGCACGAGCAGACCATCGTGGCGGTCGCCAATGGCGATATCGACGCCGGTGTGACCTGGGCCGATGGCCTGGGCGCGTGGGAAGACGGCTATAATTCGGGCGCGCTGCGCAAGGCCGCGGATGCGGGGCTCGTGGATATGAACCAGATGGTCGAAATCTGGAAGTCGAAGCCGATCCCGGAAGGCCCGGTCGTGCTGCGCCAGGCGCTGCCCGAGGATGTGAAGCTCAAGGTGACGGGCCTGTGGGCATCGCTCAAGTCCATCGACGCCGATTGCGCCTATGGTGTGCTTCAGGGCGATGCGCTGGGTTTCATGCCGATCACGCACGACGCCTATATCTCGATCATCGAGGCGCGCAAATCCAAGATGTGAGCCCGATGGGCTGACACGAAGGGCCGGGCCCGCCCTATGCGCGGGCCCGGTCGCATGTGACGGGGGCAGGGCATGAGCGATCTGACGGCAGGACAGGCGGGCGCGGCGCGGGTGGCGGATGTGCAGGGCACCTACATGGCGATGACCCGGCGCAAGCGTGCCTATGGCTCGGTGATGCTGATCGTGTTCATCGCGCTGATGGTCTCGGGCTTCCAGGTGGCCGACGCGCGCAATGCGGGCGGGTTCTGGGACGGGATCGGCAACATTTTCCAGTTTCCGGGCGAGGTGCTGGCCGAGGCGGGGCAGAAGATCGCCAACCTGCCGGGGCTGATGTGGACATTCCTGCCCTCGCTGATCGAGACGATCAATATCGCGGCGGCCGCGACGCTCTTGGGCGCGATGGGGGCGGTGGTGATCTCGCTGCTGGCGACACGCGGCTTGGCGAAATGGCCGCGGCTGGTGGGGCTGTTTCGCCGGGTGATGGACATCCTGCGCGCGGTGCCCGAGATCGTGATCGCGCTGGTGCTGATCTTCATCCTCGGCGGTGGGCCGGTTCCGGCGATGATCGCCATCGCGCTGCACACGGTGGGCGCGCTGGGCAAGCTTTTCTCGGAAGTGAACGAGAATGCCTCGCTGAAACCGGTGGAGGGGCTGCATTCTGTCGGTGCCACATGGGGGCAGCGGATGTGGCTGGGGGTGATCCCGCAGGTGGCGCCGAATTACCTGAGCTATGCGCTGCTGCGGTTCGAGATCAACATCCGCGCCTCGGCGATCCTCGGCTTCGTGGGCTCGGGCGGGATCGGCTATGACCTCAAGAACGCGTTTAGCTGGGGGCAGGGGCGCTATGACGAGGTGGCGGCGATCTTCCTGCTGCTGTTCGGGACCATCGTGTTCTTCGACCAGGTGTCGAGCCGCTATCGCAACAAGCTGATCGGGGGGGCGTGACCATGACCGTGGCAAGCGAGGCAGGGTTCGACGTCTCTGGCTTCTTTCGGCGCAAGCGGTGGGTGGCCTTTGGTATCCCGGCGGTGATCCTCGCCTATTTCGTCTATATCTTCTTTGCCTTCGACATCCCCGGGCTGGCCGAGCGCGCGCGGATGGACAACGCGCGCATCCTTGTGGCCGACAGCTACAGCTACAAGACGCATGTGACGCGCGACAACCGGATGGGCGGTGTGACCATCGCGGTGGAGGGCGAGAACAAGGGCACATGGCCCGAAGGCACAAGCCCCGACTGGGTGACGCTGGAAAGCGAGGACCGCACGCGCGTGGACCTCAAGCACGGCCACGAGGTGGTGATCGACGGCAACACGATGCGCTACGACGTGCCGGGCTATGGCGTGATCGCGGCGGAGGTGTCGCGCAGCAAAGGCGTGGTGCTCGACCTGCCCTCTGAGTCGGTGCCCGGCTGGATCAGCGCCAGCAAGACGCGGGTGGACATCACCACCGAGGGCGGGCGCGTGACGCTGACACGCGCGCGCACCGAGGTGATGCGCTATCATTTCGGGTGGGAGCTGTTCTGGTTCACGCTGGACAGCCCCTTCTACGGTAAGAGCTTTGGCGAGTTGATGGGGCTGGCCTTCTCCGGCGAGCGGGTGGTCGAGGGCAAGAGCAACCTTGCCGCCATCCTGCATGACATCTGGAACAACCGGATGTGGCAGCACAAGGATGTGATGTGGGCGATCTTCGAGACCGTCCTGATGGCTTTCCTCGGCACCATGGGGGCGGGGATCGTGGCGCTGCCGCTGGCCTTTGCCGCGGCGCGCAACTTCTCGCCGCTGATGGCGGTGCGCGCAGGCGTGCGGCGGGTGTTCGATTTCGTGCGCGGGGTGGATGCGCTGATCTGGACGATCATTCTCGCGCGCGCCTTCGGTCCGGGGCCGCTGACCGGGGCGCTCGCGATCCTGCTCACCGATACCGGCACCTTTGGCAAGCTGTTTTCCGAGGCGCTGGAGAACGTCGACAAGCGCGAGATCGAGGGCGTGCAATCGACGGGCGCGAAACCCTTGCAGCGCTACCGTTTCGGCGTGATCCCGCAGATCACGCCGGTGCTGCTGAGCCAGCTTCTCTATTACCTCGAATCGAACACCCGCAGCGCCACCATCATCGGCGCGATCACCGGCGGCGGGATCGGGCTGTTACTCACACAGGCGATGATCACGCAAAAGGACTGGGAAGAGGTGAGCTATTACATCGTGCTCATTCTCATCATGGTGATGGTGATGGATACCGTCTCGGGCTGGTTGCAGCGGCGGCTCATCGCCTCGGATGACAGTGGACATTGAGGCGATGGATTTGGATATTTCGGGCAAGATGAAGCAGGGCCTTGCGCTTCTTCCTGGCAAAAATACTCGCGCCGCAGGCATTCATCTCTGAAGGAGCGCCGCATGCCGAGATTGCAACCCGACGGGGCGGTGATCCATCCCGATTGCGAGATTACCGATTGCGAGTTCGGGGCCTGGACCGAGGTCGGGCGCGGCAGCCGTCTCGCCCATGTGGCGATGGGGGATTATTCCTATTGTGACCGGGTCTGCGATCTCGCCAATGCCGAGATCGGGCGGTTCGCCAATATCGCCAGTTTCGTGCGGGTTGGTGCCACGGATCATCCGCTGGACCGTGCGTCCCTGCATCATTTCCTCTACCGCTCGGCGTCGTATTGGGAGGATGCCGGCGACGATGACGACTGGTTCGCGCGGCGCCGTGCGCGGGTGGCGCGGATCGGGCACGACACCTGGATCGGGCACAATGCGCAGGTCAAGCCCGAGGTGCGCGTGGGCCACGGCGCGGTGGTGGCCGCGGGCGCGGTGGTGACGCGTGACGTGGCGCCCTACACGGTGGTGGCCGGGGTGCCGGCCAAACCGCTGCGCGCGCGGCTCGCGCCCGACCTGGCCGAGCGGATGATCGCGCTGGCGTGGTGGGACTGGGACCATGCGCGGCTGCGCGCGGCGCTGGGGGATTTCCGGGCTCTGACGGCGGAGGAGTTTCTGGACCGCCACGAGCAGAAATAGGGCGGCCACGGGGGCCGCCCTCTGCGTGCTGAAATCATGCCTGGTATGGGGACGTCGAATGCCCCGCTGATAACGCAGGGCTGTGACAGGGGCATGACGCGGGGAACGGATTTTTCAGTCGTCGGTGACGGTGAGGGTCATCCGGTCGCCCGCGAACCACGTGCGTCCGTACTCGATGGGGGTGCCGTCGGGACCGACATTGACCGAGACCGTGCGCAGGAGCGGCGCGCCGGGGGCGAGGGCGAGGTGCAGCGCCTGCGTGGGGCTGGCGGCGGTCGCGGTAAGGCGGGTGGAGGCGCGGGTATAGTCGGGGATACCCGCCTCGGCGAGTGCCGCGGTGACCGAGTGCAGGCGGGCGAGCGCCTCGGGCAGGCCAGGCAGGCGCGCCGCCGGAAAGCAGGAGCGAAAGAGCGCCACCGGCACGCCGTCGGCCTGCGAGAGGCCGTCGCAGACATGCACCTGCGCGCCGGGGGCGAGGGCGAGGGCGGCGGCCTCGGCGGTGTCGGCGGTGCGGGTTTCGATGGCGAGGATATCCTTGGCGGGTAGCCTGCCGGCCGCGCGCAGCGCCTCGTGAAAGCGCACGCGGCGGCCCAACGGATACTCGGTCGGGCGGTGGGCGACGAAGGCGCCCGCGCCGCGCCGCGTGCGGATCGTGCCCGCCTCTGCCAGGGCGGCGAGGGCGCGGCGCACGGTGTGGCGATTGACGCCGAAGCGGGCGGCGAGGGCGGCCTCGGTGGGCAGACGCGCGCCGGGGGCGTAGCGGCCCTGCGCGATGTCGTCCCTCAGGCTGTCATGGATGCTGCGCCACAGCGCGGTGGGTTTGTCTTTGGGCATGTCACGGAAGTTTCACGGGGTGCGGGCTTGTTGGCGGCCCGGGTTTGCGTTAATGATTTGTCTAGTTGTATAGGAATCTCGACAAATTCGCAAGGTGTCTGTCATGGGCGAAAATTCCGAGCGCAAGGCGTGGATGGGGCTTCTGGCCCGCGCCCCTGCCGATGATCTGGACCGACTGTGGCGCGCCACGGGGCTGGTGCCCGAACATGAACGGCTGCGCGCGCCCGAGGTGGGCGCGGTGATGGTGAGGGGCCGCGCGGGCGCGGAGGGCGCGGCGTTCAACCTTGGTGAAATGGTGGTGACGCGCTGCGCGGTGCGGCTGGGCGATGGCCGGGTGGGGCATGGCCATGTGCAGGGGCGCGGCAAGGCGCATGCCGAGCAGGCGGCGCTGATCGACGCGCTGATGCAGGGGAGTGAGGCGGTGCGCGTGCGCGAGGGCGTGCTCGACCCGCTGGCGCGTGCCGAAGCGGCGCGGCGGGCCGAGCGGGCGGGCAAGGCGGCGGCGACGAAGGTGGATTTCTTTACGCTGGTGCGGGGAGAGGATTGATGGAGGCGGCAGCGCTTGGCGGCGGTTTTGGCGATGCGCCGGTGGATTCGGCGCGCGCGTTTCGCGCGGTGATGCGGGCGATGGCGCGGCCCGGCACGGTGGAGGCGGTGGCGGGGGCCGCGCCGCCCGCGCCCATGTCTGTCGCGGCGGGGGTGGCGGTGCTGGTGCTGTGCGATCCCGGCACGCCGGTGCACCTGGCGGGCGGGCATGACACGCGCGGCTTGCGCGACTGGATCGGCTTTCACACCGGTGCGCCGGTGGTGGCGGAGCGGGGTGCGGCGATGTTCGCGCTGGGGCGGTGGGAGGCGCTGTCGCCGCTCGATGGCTACGCGGTTGGTGAGCCGGAGTTTCCCGACCGGTCGGCCACGCTGATCGTCGAGATGGACCGGCTGGAGCCGTATGGTGCTCGGCTGACGGGGCCCGGGATCAACGGGAGCGCGGCGCTGTCGCTGCCCGAGGTGGCGGCGTTCCAGGGTAACGCGGCGCGGTTTCCCCTGGGGTTGGATTTCCTGCTCTGCTGCGGCGACCGGCTGGCCGGGCTGCCGCGCAGCAGCCATGTGGAGGCGGGCTGATGTACGTGGCGGTGAAGGGCGGCGAGAAGGCGATCGAGGCGGCGCATGGCTGGCTCGCCGAAGAGCGGCGGGGCGACCCACGGGTGGCGGAATTGAGCGTCGCGCAAATCCGGGGGCAGATGAGCCTGGCGGTGGGGCGGGTGATGGCCGAGGGCTCGCTGTATGATCCCGACCTTGCCGCGCTGGCAATCAAGCAGGCGCGCGGAGATTTGATCGAGGCGATTTTCCTGATCCGGGCCTATCGCACGACGCTGCCGCGGTTCGGGGCGTCATTGCCGGTGGAGACGGGCGCGATGCGCTGCGACCGGCGGATTTCGGCGGTGTTCAAGGATGCGCCGGGGGGGCAGGTTCTGGGCCCCACGTTTGATTACACGCACCGTTTGCTGGATTTCGCGCTGGCCGCCGAGGGCGAGGCGCCGGAGGCCGCGCGGATGGAGGGGGCGGAAGAGGCGATGCCGCATATCATGGGCTACCTGGACCGCGAGGGCCTGATGGAGCGCGAGGCGGAGGGTGCCGACGTGCCGCCGGACATGACGCGGGAACCGATGGAATTGCCCGCGGACCGCGCGCTGCGGCTTCAGGCGCTGGCGCGGGGCGACGAGGGGTTCCTGCTGGGCCTCGCCTACTCGACGCAGCGCGGCTATGCGCGCAACCACGCCTTCGTGGCCGAGCTGCGCATCGGGGCGGTGGCGGTGGAGATGGAGATCCCCGAGCTGGGATTTGCCATCGAATTGGGCGAGGTGATGCTGACCGAGTGCGAGACGGTGAACCAGTTCACCGGGTCCAAGACGGAGCCGCCGCAGTTCACGCGCGGCTATGGGCTCGTCTTTGGCCAGACCGAGCGCAAGGCCATCGCCATGGCGCTGGTGGACCGCGCGTTGCGTTGGGGTGAGCTGGGCGAGGAAGACGAGGGCGCGCCCGCGCAGGACGAGGAATTCGTCCTGATGCATTGCGACAATATCCAGGCGACGGGGTTCCTGGAGCATATCAAGCTGCCGCATTACGTGGATTTCCAGAGCGAGCTGGAGCTGGTGCGAAAGTTGCGGGCTCAGGTCACGGCCGCACCGCAGGGGGCCGCGAAATGACCCGGCCCGCAAGCTCATTCACCGGGGGTCTGCCGGTTCGCCGCGTCGTCGTGATTGGCACCGAAGCCCGAATTCGGAAACAGCTCCATGAGTATCTTCCCGATAAGCAGGGCGCTGAACAGCACGGCCAGCGCGATAGTCACCATTGTCATCATCATTTGTCTAATTCCTTCTATACGTGTGCATGGGTGGCCGGTCTCTACCGGAGGAAACAGGCAGCAAGATGTTGGAAAGGGACGTTTTCATGAAATTTGAAAGCGAAAATGTGACGGCCTACAACTTTGCCTATCTCGACGAGCAGACCAAGCGGATGATCCGGCGCGCGATCCTGAAGGCGCTGGCCATTCCCGGCTACCAGGTGCCGTTCGCCAGCAGAGAGATGCCGATGCCATACGGGTGGGGCACCGGGGGTGTGCAGGTCTCTGCCGCGTGCCTGATGCCCGAGGATACGCTCAAGGTGATCGACCAGGGGGCGGATGATACGACCAACGCGGTGTCGATCCGCAAGTTCTTTGAGAAGACGGCGGGGGTGGCCACCACCGAGCAGACAGCGCGCGCGAGCGTGATCCAAACCCGGCACCGCATCCCCGAGACGCCGCTCACCGACGAGCAGATCCTCGTCTACCAGGTGCCGATCCCCGAGCCGCTGCGATTCCTGGAGCCGTCGGAGGTGGAGACGCGCAAGATGCATGCCCTGGAGGAATACGGGCTGATGCATGTGAAGCTCTACGAGGATATCAGCCGCCACGGGGCGATCGCCACCGCCTATGCCTACCCGGTGAAGGTGGCGGGGCGCTACGTGATGGACCCGTCGCCGATCCCGAAATTCGACAACCCGAAGCTGGGCGATTGCCCGGCGATCCAGATTTTCGGGGCGGGGCGCGAGCAGCGTATCTATGCGCTGCCGCCCTGGACGCAGGTGGTCAGCCTCGATTTCGAGGATCATCCGTTCGAGGCGAGCAAGGCAGAGGCGGACTGCGCGCTGTGCGGGGCCGGGGACAGCTATCTCGACGAGGTGATCGTGGATGACGAAGGCGGGCGGATGTTCGTCTGTTCCGACACCGATTATTGCCGCGCGCGGCGCGCGGCGGGGCATGTGGGGGCGCAGGGCGCGCCCGAGGGGGTAGCATGAATGCGCTCTTGCAGGTGCGCAAAGTCACGAAATCCTACGGGGACCGTGTGGGCTGTGCCGATGTGAGTTTCGATCTGTGGCCCGGCGAGGTCATGGGGGTCGTGGGTGAGAGCGGGTCCGGCAAATCGACGCTGCTGGCGTGCCTGTCGGGGCAGATGGCCCCGGATCGGGGTGCGGTGATCTATGACACGCGCGACCGGGGGCCGATGGATGTGCTGGCGATGTCGGAGCCGGAGCGGCGGATGCTGATGCGCACCGACTGGGCGCTGGTGCACCAGACCCCGCGCGACGGGCTTCGCATGGGGGTGAGCGCGGGGGGCAACGTGGGCGAGCGGCTGATGGCCGTTGGCGCGCGGCATTACGGCGATATCCGGGCGCGGGCGGTGGACTGGCTGGGCCGGGTGGAGATCGCGGCGGACCGGGTGGACGATCCGCCCTCGGCGTTTTCGGGCGGGATGCAGCAGCGGCTTCAGATCGCGCGCAACCTGGTGACGGGGCCGCGGCTGGTGTTCATGGACGAGCCGACCGGGGGCCTTGATGTGAGCGTGCAGGCGCGGCTTCTGGACCTTTTGCGGGGGCTGGTGCGGGAGATGGGCCTGTCGGCGGTGATCGTGACGCATGACCTGGCGGTGGTGCGGCTCTTGGCCGACCGGCTGATGGTGATGAAGGATGGCCGGGTGGTGGAGGCGGGGCTGACCGATCAGGTGCTCGACGATCCGCAGCATGGGTATACGCAGCTGCTGGTGTCGAGCGTGTTGCAGGTGTGAGCGGGTATTTTTGCCAAGAAGAAGGGATGGGAGATGATCGAGGTCGAAGGTCTGGGCAAGCGGTTCGTCCTGCACAACCAGGGCGGGGCCGTGATCGAGGTGATGGCGGGGGCGCATCTGCGGGTGGGGCGTGGCGAGTGCGTGGCGCTGACCGGTGCCTCGGGCGCTGGCAAATCGACGCTGATGCGGATGATCCACGGCAACTACCGCGCTACCGAGGGACGGATCGAGGTAGCGGGGGTGGACGTGGCGGGCGCCGAGCCGCGCGAGATCATCAAGCTCAGGCGCGAGCGGCTGGGCCATGTCAGCCAGTTCCTGCGGGTGGTGCCGCGGGTGCCCGCGCGCGAGGTGGTGGCAGAGCCGCTGCTGGCGCTGGGCGTGGCGCGCGGTGATGCGTTGGGGCGGGCCGAGGCGCTGCTCGAGCGGCTCAACATCCCGGCGGCGCTGTGGGACTTGAGCCCGACGACCTTTTCGGGTGGGGAGCAGCAGCGGGTGAATATCGCACGCGGGTTCGTGCATGACTTTCCGGTGCTGCTGCTCGACGAGCCGACGGCGAGCCTCGATCCCGGCAATCGCGAGGTGGTGCTGTCGCTCATCGAGGAGGCCAAGGCGCGCGGGGCCGCGATCCTGGGGATTTTCCACGATGCACAGGCGCGGGCGCGGGTCTGCGATCGCGAGGTGGACGTGGGGGCGTTTACGCCCGCGCGCGGTGCGGCATGAGCCGGGGCCGTTTCATCGCCGTGGTGGGACCGTCGGGCGTGGGCAAGGACACGCTGATGCGCGCGATGGTCGCCGCGCGGCCCGGGCTGCGCCGGGTGCGGCGGGTGATCACGCGGCCTGCCGATCCGGGCGGCGAGGGGCACGAGGCGGTGAGCGAGGCGGAATTCGCGACGCGGCTGAAGGAGGGGGGATTCGCGTTGCACTGGCGGGCGCACGGGCTGCGCTATGGCGTGCCGGTGGGGATCGGGCTCGACCTCGCGGGCGGGCGCGATCTGCTGGTCAACCTGTCGCGCGGGGCGCTGGTCGAGGCGCAGGGGCGGTTTCAGCCCTTTGCCGTGCTGCACCTGGTAGCCTCAGGCGAGGTGCTGGCCGCGCGGCTGGCGGCGCGGGGGCGCGAGGCGGGCGCGGAGATCGAGGAGCGGCTGGCGGGTGCTGTGCAGCCGCTGCCCGAAGGGGTGGGGCCGGTGGTCGAGATCGACACCGATGCGCCGGTGGAGCGGCTTGCGCGGCGGGCGCTGGACGGGATTTACGCGGTGAGGGCGTGACGATGGATCAGGTGAAAACGGCCCTGCCGATCCTCGCCCATGAGCGAGAGCGCGTCGACCGGGACCGGGCGCGGCAGGAGCGGCGCGAAGTGTTGCGTGAGCGTGGCGCGCAGGGCCGGCAATTCGGCCTTGGGGCGCTTGCCCGTGAGGGTGATGTGAAAGCGGAATCCCGCCATCACGTGCGGATAGCCCCATTGTGCCAGGCGGGAGTCTTGCTCGGGGGTGAGCCCGCCTGCGCGGCGGCGGGTGATCTCGGCCTCGGTGAGGGGGGCGCGGAACGGCTCGAACGCGCGGACGCAGGCGGCGGCGAGGGTGTTGATGGCCGTCTCGTCGCCCTCGGGCAGGAGCGCGAGGAAGCGGCCCAAGGGCGCGATGGCGAGGCCGTCGAGCGTGACCGGGGCCGTGGCGGCGCAGAAGGCGGCGAAGGCGTCGCGCAAGGCCGCCTCGGTCGCGCCGGGGGCAAGGGTGAAGGGCGGTTTCATCGTGGCGTGCAGCCCGTATTTACGGGGCGCGTCGGTGAGGTCGCTGAGCGGCGCGGGCAGGTCGGGGATGTCGGGGTGGGGCACGGTGGTGCCGCGCACGGGATCCCATCCGAGCCACGCCGCGCCGAAATCGGACAGGGGCCCCGGCGGGGGCGTGACATAGACGGCGTAGCGGGTGAAGGGCATGGGGCTTGTCATCGCTGGACCGATCTCTTGCAGGAAAGCGTGACGGTGACATGACAGAAGAAACCATCCTCGCCAATGCCATGCTGGTGCTGCCCGACGAGGTGCGGCGCGGGTCGCTGCGCCTGCGGGACGGGCGGATCGCCGAGATCGGCGAGGGCGCGGGCGTGCCGCGGGGGGCGGTGGATTGCGGCGGCGATTACCTGGCGCCAGGGTTGGTGGAGTTGCACACCGACAACCTGGAACGGCATATCCAGCCGCGCCCGGGCGTGGACTGGCCGCACGAGGCGGCGATCCTTGCGCATGATGCCGAACTGGCCAGCGTGGGTATCACCACGGTGTTCGACGCGATGCGCGTGGGCTCGATCCCCACGGGGGTGGGGCGGTATGGTGCCTATGCGCGGGGGCTGGCCGACGAGCTGTGGGCGCTGCGGGCGGGCAGCGCGCTGCGCATCAGCCATTTCCTGCACCTGCGCGCCGAGGTCTGTTCGGAGACGCTGGAGGCGGAGATGGAGGCCTTTGGCGCGCAGGACCGGGTGGGGATCGTGAGCCTGATGGACCACACGCCGGGGCAGCGGCAGTTTCGCGACATGGCCAAGCTCGAGACCTATGTGAAGGGCAAGCACGGGTTGGACGATGCGGGATTTGCCGCGCATATCGCACAGCTCCGGGCGCTGCGCGAGGCACATGGCGACCGGCACGAGGCGGCGGCGGTGGCGCATGCGGCGCGCTATGGCGCGGTGCTGGCGAGCCACGACGACACCACCGAGGAACAGGTGGCGGTATCGGAAGGCTATGGCATCCGGCTGGCCGAGTTTCCCACCACGGCAGAGGCGGCGCGGGCCTGCCACGCGCGCGGGATTGCCGTCATCATGGGCGCGCCCAACCTGATCCGGGGCGGATCGCATTCCGGCAACGTGGCGGCGCGCGAGCTGGCGGAGGCGGGGCATCTGGATATCCTGTCGTCGGATTACGTGCCCTCGGCGCTGCTCTACGGTGCGGTGCGGCTGGGGGTGATGTGGGGTGACATGGCGCGGGGGCTGGCCACGGTGACCTCGGGTCCGGCGCTGGCCGCGGGGCTGGAGGACCGGGGGCGGATCGAGGCGGGAACGCGCGCCGACCTGGTGTGGTTTGGGCTGCGCGGCGACGTGCCGGCGGTGCGCGCCGCGTGGTCGCAGGGGCGGCGCGTGGGGTAATCGGGGCGCGGCCCCGGCCCGGCCGCGAGACGAGGGCTGCGCACGCCGGTGTGGGTGTTGTGAATGGCCTGGAGCGGTCGTTGGGCATTTAGCGATGAGCCGCGCAGCGCCCGCCCGATGGGGCGGGCGGGCGCTCGCGCGGCGGCGCGTAAACGCGCCTCTATTCCGCGCGGGGCAGGAGGCAGGCGAATGGCAGCAAGAGGCCCTGAACGGCCCCATGCAGCACCGCGCACATCTTCCCAGGTGTCGCCCACCAAAAGTGCCTGCCGTCAAACGGAAGGGTCGCCTGCGGCAATATGAAAACGAACCCGGCTGTGGCGTGCGTTGGGCTGCGGCCCTTTTGACACTGCTGCAGGTGGGGCGCATAACGGGCGCAATTCCAATCCTTTGCACCGGAGATCCCGATGACCGAGCCACTTTTCGACATCCCCGCCCCGCCGCTTGTGCCCATCGAGGGCGACGCGCGCGGCTATCCGGTGCGGCGCATCTTCTGCGTCGGGCGCAACTATGCCGCCCATGCCGCAGAGATGGGCAACGAGGTGGATCGAGAGGCGCCGTTCTATTTCACCAAGTCGGCGCATGCGCTGTGCCTGTCGGGCGCGACCATCGCCTATCCGGCGGGCACCGAAGACTGCCATCACGAGATGGAATTCGTGGTGGCGCTGGGCACGGAGGCGTATCAAGTGAGCGAGGCAGAGGCGATGAATGCTGTCTGGGGCTATGGCTGCGGCATCGACCTGACGCGGCGCGACCTGCAGGGCGCGGCCAAGGAGAAGCGGCGGCCCTGGGACCTGGGCAAGGATTTCGAGAACGCGGCGATCATGGGGGCGCTGACGCCGAAAGCGCGGTTTGGCGAGATTGGCGCGCAGGCGCTGCGGCTGTCGGTGGACGGGCGCGTGGCGCAGGATGCGCGGCTGTCAGAGATGGTGTGGTCGGTGCCCGAGATCATCGCGCACCTGTCGCGCTTCTATCACCTGGCGCCCGGCGATCTCATCTATACCGGCACGCCCGCCGGCGTCGGCCCGGTGGTGCCGGGCAATCGCCTGAAAGGCGAGATCGACGGGCTGCCACCCGTCGAGGTGACGATCGGCGCGGGTGCGTAGCGGCGTGGTGCTGGCGCAGGTTCCGGTGACGCTGTTCACGGTGGTGATGGGGCTGTGTGGCTTCACGCTCGCATTGCGGGCGGGTGAGGCGGCGGCGGGGCTCACGCATTTTCTCTCGGGGGCGGCGCATGTGCTGACGCTGGCGGTATTCGGCGTCGTGGCGGTGGCCTATCTTGCCAAGGCGGTGCGCCATCCCGGCACCGTGGCGGAGGAATGGCGGCACCCGGTAAGCCTTGCCTTCTTTCCGGCGATCTCGATCTCGCTGGTGCTGTTCTCGCTGGTGATGCTCGACGTGGTGCCGGGGATCGCGCACGCCCTGTTCCTGGTGGCGGTCCCGGCGCAGCTTGTGTTGACGCTGGCGGTGGTGTCGGGCTGGATCGGGTCGCGGTCCTTCGAGCATGGGCACCTGACGCCCGCGTGGTTCATCCCTGCCGTGGGCAACGTGATCGTGGCCATCGCGGGGGTGCCGATGGGCTATGTGGAGGTGAGCTGGTTCTTTGCCGCGGTGGGGCTGATGTTCTGGGTGGTGCTGCTGACGCTGGTGATGAACCGGCTGATCTTTCACGACCCGCTGCCCGAGCGGCTGCAACCGACGCTGGTGATCCTCGTGGCGCCGCCCGCCGTGGGCTACCTCGCCTGGGTGGGGCTGGTGGGAGACGTCGATGCGTTTGCCCGGGTGCTGTTGAACCTCGCCTACCTGTTCGTTCTGATCGTGGCGGCGCAGATTCCGCGCCTTGCGGCGCTGTCGTTCTCGTTATCGTCGTGGGCGCTGAGTTTTCCGGTGGCGGCGGTGACGGTGGCGAGCTTTACGCATGCCGAAGCGGTGGGATCGGGCGCGCATGCGGCGATCGGCTTCGGGCTGCTGGCGGTGCTGGTGGCGATCATCGCGGGGCTATTGTGGCGCACAGGGCAGGCGCTGGCGCGCGGGGTGCTGTTCGGCGGGTGAGGGCGTGGATTGTCGCGGCTGGGAAGGGCCTTGGGCTGCCGTTCGGTTCTTGCCCCTGGCGCGGAATCGAGGGCGAAGCCCGCCGCGCCATCGCCAGGCCGCCCCCCGGACTGGCGATTTGTCTAAGCTCGCGCACCGATTGCAGGTTTTTCGGATTCGGCAGGCATAAAGCGCCCTGAAAATCCGTCGGATCGCCAGCCCGCGGCCTGTCGATGGCGCGGCTTACGGCAATGTCCGCTCAAGGCCACAACTGCCCGGCGCCCACCGTCGTCAGTGTTGGATCTCCTCCTCGCGCACGAACATGTTGGCCCATGCGCGGTCGATCAGGTCGGGGGTCATCTGGTAGGGGATGCCCTCGAATTCGCAGATTGCGATCATCTGGTCGATCAGGAAAACCGGCTGATAATTGGCATAGACGCTGTTGATCGTGGGGTATTTTTCCTTGACGAGGTGGATGAGCGCGGCCTCGTCGAGCGGCATGCCCTTCTTCTTGGCGACCATCGCGAAGATCTTGAGGAAATCGGCCTGGGTCGGCCCGTCGATCTTGATCTTGAAGAAGATCCGCCGCAGCGCGGCCTTGTCGAAGATCTCGTTGGGGTGGAAGTTGGTGGAGAAGATCACCAGCGTGTCGAACGGCACCTCGAATTTCTCGCCCGATTGCAGGGCGAGGATGTCCTTGGATTCCTCCAGCGGCACGATCCAGCGGTTGATGAGCGATTGCGGCGGCTCTTTCTGACGGCCGAGGTCATCGACGATGAAGATGCCGCCGGTGGACTTGAGCTGCAGCGGCGCCTGGTAGGTGCGCGCCACGGGGTTGTAGACCAGGTCGAGCATCGACAGGCTCAACTCGCCGCCGGTGACGACGGTCGGGCGCTCGCAGCGCACGTAGCGGGTGTCAAACGTGCGGCGGCGGCGCAAGCTGCTGGGATCGTCGGTCTCGGTCTCGGCGGCGGAATGCACGATCGGGTCGTAGACGGTGATGACCTGGCCCGCGTATTCGATGGCGCGGGGCACATAGACCTTGTCGCCCATCGCGTCGCGGATGCCGTTGGAAATCGAGGATTTGCCGTTGCCCGGGGGCCCGTACATCAGGATGGAGCGGCCGGCGCTCACCGCCGGGCCGAGATGGTCGAGCAGGGCGGGCGGCAGCACGAGGTGGCCCATCGCCGAGGTAAGCTGGTCACGGGTGATCTGGATGTTGCGGATCGACTGGCGCTTGACCTGGTCGGCATAGACGTCGAGCGGCACCGGCATGGCGCCGAAATATTCCGACTGGCTGAGTGCGTCGAGCGCGCGGGTCTTGCCCGCGTCGGTGAGCTGAAATCCCATCTCGCCGCCCGAGTTGGCGTGCAGTGTGCCGGTGGCCTCCACGAGCCGCTGGGTGCGCGAGAGATCGACAAGTTCTTGCGTGACGGCGCGCGGCAGGCAGATGGCGTCGGCGATTTCGCTGACGAGGTCGAGGTTCTTGCGAAACATCGTCTTGAGCAGGATGTCGCGCATCATCACCACCGGCAGCCGCATTTCCTCGAGGCGGTTGGGCGGCGGCGGGGGCTGCACCCCGGTCGTGGCTTGCATGTTCATGGCGCTGATCTGCCCTCGATACCCGTTTAACGGGCACATCATGAGGGCCGAGTTTGTGCAAAATGTGGCTGGCGCCGGGCGGTCCTGCGGCGGCGCGGTCAGGCCCCGTGGAGTGCGGCGAGCGCGAGGTAGAGCGCGAGCGCCGGCCCGAGCGCGAGCCCCATCGGGAAGCGGCGGCCGGAATGCCAGCTTACCCAGTCGGGGGCGAGGCGGCGCAGCGGGCTCATCCGTGCGAGGCGGTGGGTGGCAAAGGCCGCCAGAAGCACGCCCGCGAGGAGCAGCATGACCGCGGATGCGTCGCCCAAGGCCACGAAAGGCCCGGCGGCGGCGATGAACTTGGCATCGCCCGCGCCCATCAGCCCGGCGGCATTGGCCCCGATCCCCACGAGCAGCAGCGCGGCGAGGTGGCTCAGCCGCCACAGGTAGTCGGGGAGCGGCAGCACCGCGATCCCCACCGCGAGATAGACGCAGACCAGCGCGATCACCGCCTTGTTGGGGATTTTCATCGACCGCAGGTCGCTCCACGCCACCCACAGGCAGATCGGCGCGGCGAAGATCAGGAACCAGAGCGCCGCCGTGGCCGGTGTGTCAAAGCCCATGAGGCGGCCTCAGCCCGTGCCGCTTTCGAGCGCGCGCAGGCTGCGCACGGCGGCGTCGAAATGTTGCGGATGGGTTTCGACCGCCTCTTGCAGCAGGCCGCGGCCGATGGCGACATCGCCCTGTTTCACCGCCGCGAGGCCCAGCGTGTAGAGAAGCTGCGCGCGTTCCTCCTGCGTGGCCGGCAGGACCGGCATGGCGTAATTGCCCTGTGTGCCGCGCGCGAGAACGAGGTTGTTCTTGGCAGTGAAGAGCCCCGGATCCTGGCGTACCGCGTCGGCAAACAGGCGCTCGGCCCCGGCGGCGTCGCCACGGCTGAGCTTGGAATAGCCCCAGTTGTTCAGCACCGGGCCCGGCTTCGTGGTGAGCCCGACGGCGGTCTGGTAGAAGCTGTCGGCCTTGTCCCAGTCTTCCTCGCTGTCGGCGATCATCGCCTCGAGCCGGTAGCGGTTATAGGTCTCGACGGTCGGCGGGATCGTGTCGAGCACTTTGGCTGCGCGGTCCCACTCGTTGTTGCGGATGAGCGCATCGGCCAGCGCCACGCTGTCGGTGTCGGCGGCGTCGGGGTGATCGGTGACCTTTTCCCAAGTGGCGACCGCCTCGGTGGCACGTCCGGCGCGCACGAGCGATTTTCCCAGGCCCCGCATCAGGTCGATCCGGTCGGGATCATTGGCCGTGGCGCGCTGGAAATAGGCGACCGCCTCGGCGGGGTCGGACGATTGCAGCATCACCTCGTTGAGGTTGCTTTCGTCGATGACGTTGATGTCGCGCAGGGCGCGATCGACCTCTTCGCCCGGGGTCGGCGCACAGGCGGACAGCGCGACGGCCCCCGTCGCGCACAGGATGATCCGGATGGAATGGCGCATTCTTGCGTCCTTTTACTGCCTCGGCCTCGTCATGGTATCTTGCGCAGGAGGTATTTGCCTCCACCGCGCCGCACCACTTTGTATTCTTGTTCGACATTGTCATCATAGCTGGAATCCCGCGATTTTGCGAGAGCCAAACGCAGGTTGTCGCGAATCGCGTCGCTGGTGCCATTGTCGAGCGCATAGGCGCGGCGCAGCATCTGCTCGGCCTCAAGGAAATCGCCCTTTTCCACCAGCACGACGCCGAGATTGTTCCACATTTCCGGCGTCGCCGCGTCGCTCTCGATGGCGCGGCGCAGGAGCCGTTCGGCGGTGCCGAGCCGACCCATCGCGAGATTGGCGGTGCCCAGCCCCGCGAGCACGTCGGCGGTGAGGCCCTGATCGGCGCCGGCGCGCGTATAGGCGCGATGCGCGAGCTCGAATTCGCCGGCGTCCATCAGCCGGTGCCCGACCAGGAGCGGATCGACCGCCACCGGTTTGCCCGGGGCGGCACCGGGCGGGAAGGGCCCCTGGGGTGGGGCCGGGGTGCAGGACGCGAGCATCAGCGCGAACGCCAGAGCCGCCGCCAACCGTCCCGCCATCGTGCCCCTTTCTTCACTTGCCCATCGTGAACAGCTTCATGATGTCGAGCATCGAAGGTCCGACGAGAATGATCAGCAATGGCGGCACTGTAAGCGTCATCGTGACCAGTGTCATCTGGGTGGGCAGCTTGTTGGCCTTTTCCTCGGCGCGCATGACCCGTTTGTCACGCATCTCGCCGGCATAGACGCGAAGTGCGTCGCCCACCGGGGTGCCGAAGGTCTGCGACTGGATGAGGGTGGTGACGAAGCTGGAGATGTCCTGCACGCCGCAGCGGTCACCCATCTCGCTCAGCACCGAGGGCTTGTCGCGGCCGGCCTTCATCTGGAGCGCGACGATTTCGTATTCCTCGGACAGGGCGGGGTAGGAGGAGCGGATTTCCTTGGCCACGCGGATGATTGCCTGGTCCATCGACTGCCCGGCCTCTACGCAGACGAGCATCATGTCGAGACTGTCGGGAAAGCCGTCCTGGATTTCTTCCTGGCGTTTTTGCTGGCGCTTTGTGACCCAGTATTTCGGCATCATGTAGCCCACCAGGCCGGGGCCGAGGATATAGGCGATGGAGGTCTTGATATCGGTCTCGCCGCCGGCCTTGAACAGCAGGAAGTAGAGGATCCCCAGCGCCAGAAACCCCAGCGCCAGCCCCAGTTGCGCGGCGTGGAAATAGCGCACCGCGTCGCGATGCCGGTAACCCGCCTGCATCAGCTTGAGACGCATCTCGCTCAGTTGCTTCGAGTCCTGCGGCTCGAGGAAGGTGGCGTATTTGTCGAGCTTCTTGTTTTGGCGCTTGGCGCGCAGCGTGTCCTTGCGTGGGCCCGCGGCGGCCTGGGCGCCGGGCTGATACTGCTTGAGCTTGTCGAGCGGGTCGGGCTTTTGCTGGAGCATGAACCCCAGCGTGACCAACATCAGAAGGACACCGAAGCCGCCCAGCGCGATCACCGGACCGAACGGGCCGAGGCTGTCGATCAGCAGCGGGATGATGGCGGGGGGCAGGGGCATGAAAGACCTTTCAGACCTTGATGTTCACAAGGGCGCGCATGACGATGACGTTGAGCACGAGGAATACGCCGACGATCAGCACCGCCGGGATGAACCAGGGGTGGTCCATCGCCTCGTCGTAATAGTCGGGCTTGATCATCTGGATGCCGAAGATGGCGAATAGCGGAAAGCCCGACAGGAACTTGCCCGACCATTGCGCCTCGGCGGTGATCGCCTTAACGCGGCGAAACAGGCGAAAGCGCGCGCGGATGACCTTGGCCAGCCCCGAGAGGATTTCGGCCAGGTTGCCGCCGGCCTGCTGCTGGATGGTCACCGCCACCGCGAGAAAGCGCAGGTCCTGCATGTCGAGCCGCTCGGCCATGTCCTTGAGCGCCTCGCCGATATCGCGGCCATAGGTGGCCTCGTCCGCGATCACGCCGAACTCGGTGGCGAGCGGGTCGGACACCTCGTTGGCGACAATCCCGATGGCCGAGGAAAACGGGTGGCCCACCCGCAGGCTGCGCACCATCAGCTCGATCGCGTCGGGGAGCTGTTCCTCGAGCATGCCCATGCGCTTGGATGCCTTCAGGGAAATCCACATGTAGACGCCGCCAACGCCCATGGCCGCCGAGACCAGAATCCGCACCGGCAGCGGCGTGGCGGTGCCGATGGTCAGCCCGAGAAAGGCAAGGACGCCCGTGGCGGCCATGATCATCACGATCTGCTTGGGCGTGAAGGCGATGGCCGCCTTCTGTGCCTTGACCGACAGGATCGCGTAGAGCGGCACGCGCCGCGCCTTGAGGTGCTGCTCCATCTCCTTGCGGAGGGTTTCCATCACCTGCTCGCGGTTGCCGTGCTTCTCGAGCAGTTCGAGCCGTCGGTTCACCCGCTTGTCGAGGCTGATGGAGCGGCCGAACACGGTGAGGTAGAGCCCCTCGACAAGCACCAGAACGCCGACGAAGATGAGGCCGTAGATGATCGGTTCGGCACCTATGCTCATTGTCTTACTCCGCCGCGATGGGTTCGTAGATGGAGGGCGGCAGGTCGTAGCCCCACAGGCGGAAGCGCTCGGTGAAGTGCGAGCGCACGCCGGTGCCGGTGAAATGGCCCAGGATCTTGTTTTCGGACGAGATTCCGACCCGCTGGAAGCGGAACACCTCCTGCATCGAGATCACCTCGCCCTCCATCCCGGTCACCTCGGTGATCGAGGTCATCCGGCGCGAGCCGTCCTGCAGGCGGTTGGCCTGCACGATGACGTTGACGGCGCTGGCGATCTGGTTGCGCACCGCCTTGAGCGGCATCTCGATCCCGGCCATCGCGACCATGTTTTCCAGACGGCTGAACGCGTCGCGCGCGTTGTTGGCGTGGATCGTGGTCATCGAGCCGTCATGGCCGGTATTCATGGCCTGAAGCATGTCGATCACCTCTTCGCCGCGCGTCTCGCCGACGATGATCCGGTCGGGGCGCATCCGGAGCGCGTTCTTGATACAGTCGCGCGCGGTCACCTCGCCCTTGCCCTCGACGTTGGGGGGGCGCGTCTCCATGCGGCCGACATGGGCCTGCTGAAGCTGCAATTCGGCGGTGTCCTCGACGGTGAGGATGCGCTCGGCATTGTCGATGAACGAGCTGAGCGCGTTGAGGGTGGTGGTCTTGCCCGAACCGGTGCCGCCCGAGACGACGATGTTGAGCCGGCAGGCGACGGCGGCCTGGAGATAGGCGGCCATTTCCTCGGAAAAGGCGCCGAAGCGCACGAGATCGTCGATGCCGAGCTTGTCCTTCTTGAATTTGCGGATCGACACGAGGCTGCCATCCACCGCGATGGGCGGCACCATCGCGTTGAATCGCGAGCCGTCGGCGAGGCGGGCGTCGACGTAGGGGTTCGATTCGTCCACCCGGCGGCCGACTGCGCTCACGATCTTGTCGATGATGCGAAGGAGGTGCTTTTCGTCCTTGAAGGTGACGTCACTCACCACGAGCCGACCCTCGCGCTCGATGAAGATCTGGTGCGGGCCGTTCACGAGGATGTCGCTGATCGTGTCGTCCTTGAGCAGCGTCTCGAGGGGGCCGAGGCCCTTGACCTCGTCGTAGAGCTCTTGCGTCAGGCGGGCGCGGTCCTCGCGGTTGAGCACGATCCCCTTTTCCTGGAGGATTTCCGAGGAAATGGCGGTGATCTCGGCGCGCAGGTCGGCCTCGGTCGCGGTGTCTAGCGCGGAGAGGTTGAGATTGTCGAGCAGCGCGCGGTGAAGCTCGATCTTGATCTCGCCAAGCCGCTCCTTGCGCTTGCGTTCCTTGTCCTCGGGCGCAGGCGCCGCCGCCGATTTCTGCGGCGGCCTGCGCAGGCTGGTGACCTTGGGGGCGGGCTCGGGCTTGTTGGCCGTCGCGGTGGGGGCCTTGGGCGCAGGGGTGGCGCCGCCTGACTTCTTGTAGCGCGAAAACATCTGTGGCGTCCTTTCCTCAGGCGGCCTCGGCCTCGTCGCGGCCGAGCTCGTGCAGCGATTGGGCGAGCTTGGCGATCTCGCGGCGCAGCGGGTTCTTGGCGGCGGTCGAGGCGAGCGGCAGCCCGTGATCGGCGCTTTGCGACACCGCGCGCCCGCCATCGGGAAGCTGAAGCTCGAGCCCGATCTCGAGGCTTTCGGCCAACCGCCTGACGCGGGACCGCGCCCCGATATCGGTGAATTTCGGCGCCCGGTTGAGGCAGTAGCGCAGCTTCTCGAGCGGCAGGTCCTCGGCCTGGAGCGCGCGCTTGATGCGCAGGGTGTTCTGCGCCGAGCGCATGTCGAGCTCGAGCGTGGCGAAATAGATCTGGCATTGGTTGAGCACCGTCTCGGTCCATTGCACCAGCGTGGTGGGCATGTCGACGATGACGTAGTCGAAATGGCGGCGCGCGAGGTCGAGCACGCGGGTCACGTCGTCGGAGCCGATTATGTCGAGCGGCAGGATATCTGTGGGCGCGGTCAGCACGCGCAGCTTGTCCTCGAAGGTGACGAGCGCCTGGCGGAACACGTCCTCGTCGAGTCGCTCGGTATCAGACCACATCTCGAACACCACGTCCCTGCGCGGAAGGTCGAGGAAGGTGGCGACCGAGCCGAATTGCAGGCTTAAGTCCAGAATGCAGACCTGCGGCGGCTTTGCCTTGTTGATATTGGCCAGTTCCCAGGCGAGGTTGACCGCGAGCGTGGTTGCCCCGGTGCCCCCGGCGAGCCCCTGCACGGCGAGAATCACGCCGCCTTCGGCGCTGGCCTCGGGCAGACGCTCGGCCTTGGTGGTGGTTGCAGCGGCAGGGGCGGGCGTGCGCAGCCGCTCTATGGCGGCCTGCAACTCGCGCTCTGGCAGGGGGTAGGGCACGAATTCGTCGGCCCCGTTGCGCAGAAGCTGGTGGAGCGCGGCGGGGCTGACATCCTCGGCGATGAGGATGCTCTTGATTCCGCGCTGGGCGGCAACGAGGATGATCTGGTTCATCAGCGGCAGGTCGTCTTCGTCGTGTTCGTCCATCGCCAGCGCGACGAATTCGAGGGTCTCGGCCTCGGGCTGGTTGAGGAAGGCCAGCGCCTCGGAAAAGCCCAGATCGCCCCAGGCCTCGCCGAGGGTGGCCTCCATGTCCTCGATGAGCAGGTCGAAGTTCTGCACATCCCTGCTGATGGTGCAGGCGCGGATCGGCGTTGTGTCGGTCTGGGTCATGTTGAAACTCACCACTATTGTCGGTCGGGGCCCTCTCCGTCCGGCACGTCGGATCGCACACCGCAAAGGGGGCGGGGCGCGGATCGGTCGCGTCAGACGGCGCGGGGCATTGCTCGATAATGGAAACATGGCCGTTAATGTGGGCGACATTTTGGCCAAAAGATCGTAATTGTAGGAAGCCCGAAGACAAAAAGACCTGCCTGGTGCGGCGGGTCTCGGGCAGGGCCGATCTGATGGGGTGGGGCTATTGCTCGCCGCTGCCACCGCCTGCTGTCTCGGCATCGAGCGTGACGGTGGATTCCCAGGTCGCACTCTCGACATATTCGCGATAGACCACTTCGGCATACTTGCCGTCCATCACGATCGGGTGCGAGCCGACGAAGCCCGAGACCTCGGTCACGGTGCGGCGGTTGCGCCTCTCGCGGCCTTGCGTGACGATCAGGGGCTGGGTTTCGCCGAAGGAGGCGACCGCCTCGAGCCGGTCGCGGCCGACCCCCTGGCTGGCGAGGTAGCGTACCACCGCCTGTGCGCGGCGCAGCCCGAGCGACTTGTTATAAGCCTCCGGGCCGACAGCGTCGGTATGGCCGTAGACGCGGAAGCGCACCTCGGGGAACTGGCGGATCCAGTGCGCCTGTTCGCGCAGGGTGTCGCGCGCGCCGGCGTCGAGCACGTCCGAATCGAAGGAGAAGTTCACCGTGCTGTCGACCTCGCTGGCGAAGCGGTTGGCAAGGTCGAAGACATAGCTCCGCTCGCCGGTCATCACGAGGTGGTTGTTCATCGACGCCTCGCCGAAGGCACCATTATCGACGAGCGATCCCGCTTCGCCGAAATAGGAGCGGACGACATCGCCATCAGGTGACGCGCAGGCCACCGTGACGAAAAGACCGGAGATCGCCAGATACCGTTTCATCGCCCTGCCCCCTGTCATTCCATCACGTAGCCGTAGGACCCGGTGAAATCCTGCCGGGCGACCTCGCCCGCGGCACCGGATTTCGGTGCGTCACGCATCACGCGCCCGCCCAGAAACAGATCGCCCTCGGACGGCAGGCGCACCCGGTCGGTGGGCAGCGCCAGCGCCTCGCCGCGCGTGGGCGAGACGAGATGTGCCGAGATGATGATGACGAGTTCGCTCTGTGCACGCAGGTAATCGGCGCTGCGAAACAGCGCGCCCAGCACCGGCACGTCGCCGAGCCAGGGCACCTGGGCATTGTTGTCGCGGAAATCGTCCTGCAGAAGCCCGGCGATGGCAAAGCTCTCGCCGTCACGGATCGAGACCGTGGTCGAGGTGTCGCGTCGACGGAAGGCGGGGAGCGTGATCGTGCCGGCATTGACCTGCTGGCTGTCGTCGATCGATGACACCGCCGCCGCCATTTCGAGGTTGATCACGCCATCGTCGAGCACGCGCGGGATGAATTTCAGTTCGACCCCGAATTTCTTGTAGTCGACGGTAATCGTGCCCTCTTCCTGCGCCACGGGGATGGGGAATTCGCCCCCGGCGAGAAAGCTTGCTTCCTGGCCCGAGAGGGCGGTGAGATTGGGCTCTGCCAGGGTGCGCACGACGCCCTTGGTCTCTAGCGCCTCGAGCAGGATGCCAAGCTCGACCGAACCGATGTCGAAGCCGATGAAGGCGGTGCCGGCGGCGGTCTGGTTGTTGATGGTTCCGGGCACGACGGTATCGCCGCCGCCGATCTGGTTGGTGCCGAGTCGCGCGCCCGCGACCCCCACCCCCTCGCCGGTGAGTGACGACAGGCCATCGACGGAAAGCGAGGTCGACAGCGCCTTGGACACCGTGCGTTGCATTTCGGCGAAGCGGACCTTGAGCATGACCTGCTGCTTGCCCGAGACCGACATGAGGTTCGACACGCGCTCGGGCGCGTAGCGCTCGGCGAGATCGAGCGCGCGTTGCAGGCGCGTCGGGCTCGACACCGTGCCCGACAGCACGATGCCGTCATTGGCGGTGCGCACCTCGATCTTTTCGCCCGGCAGGATCTGGCGGAGGCGTTCCTTGAACTCGGCGATATCGGTGCTGACGTGAACGTCGATATTGGTGATGAGCCGCCCGGTGCCGTCAAACAGCGTCAGCGTGGTGCGCCCCGGCGCCTTGCCGAGAACGTAAATGGTGCGGTCCGACAGGGTCGAGAAATCGGCGATGGCGGGGTTGGCGATGCTCAGCTCGGCGAAAGAGACGTCGCTTTCCACCACGACCGCGCGGTTCATCGCGACGTTGATATTGCTGGTCGCATCGCCGCGCACGACGCGCACGCTTTCGGCATGGGCAGGCAGCGCGCTCACACCTGCGCCGATTAGCGCGACCGCGAGGGCCGAGTGTAGAATGGTCCTGATGCTCATGTGACCTGCCTCTCCGATCACGCCTCTTGTCCGGGTCTTGCGCCCGCGTTTGGCGTCACTCTGCGCGAGAATTGCGAATTTTGCAAGGAATCAATGAGATTCGCGCCGTCTTTGATCCTCGCTGTGCCGTTTCTGCCCGCCCGGAATACCCGGTGGCCGCCCGAAGGCGGCCCCGATGGTGGGGCGCGTGCGCCGCCTCAGTTGGTGCAGGGGATGGGGGTCATCACGACTTCGGAGCCGCGGCGCGTGCGTATGGTGCAGCGCTCTTCTTCCATTTGCGGCGGTTTGGGGGCTTCGGCGGCCTCGATGCCGAGCAGGCGATACTGATCGACCTCGATCACCTCCGACGTGGTCTGGTCGAGCGCGCCGACGAGCGACAGTGACAGCCGCCCGGTGGATTGTGCCTGCGCGAGCGAAGCGACCTGCTGCGGGGTTGCCTCGACCGTCACGGTGCGCGCGATGCGGGCCTCGTCACGGTCCATGTCAGCGCTCTGGTCGACGGCGACAAGCGGCATCCGGGACTCGATGAGCTTGGTCACGCTACCGGTGGAATTGCCTTCGGTGCGCATGTTGCCCTTGCCGACAGAGCCGGTCCAGTAGACATCGACCCGGTCGCCGGGACGCAGGAAGCCCGAAACGCCGCTCTTGGCGTCCACCTCGATGGCGAAGGCGCGCATCCCGGACGCGAGCCGCGATCCGATGCCCGCGGGCTCACCCGGGTCGGTCACCTTGCCGGCGAGGATCACCTCGCCCTCGACCATGCTGCGCAGCACCTCGCGCGGATCGCGCGCCTCCTCGGGAAAGAGGGCTGTGGCTTCGGTAAAGATACCCTCGGGCAGCGACGACTTGGGGTACTTCACGCTTTTCACCGCGTCCTTTTCCAGCTTTTCACCGTATTTCAGGTCGCGCGCTGCCACCAGGACATCAACGGTCTCGATCTCCGGGGCGCGCTGCTTGCGCTCCTGAGCGAGCTGTTGCTGGTATTGCTCGATGTAATTCTTCGCCATGTAGGTGGCAAAGCCTGCAAGGCCGATACCGACCAGCAGGACCAGTCCGAAGATCAAGCGCATTGCGTCTTCCTTTCCAATTCTTACGGCACACGGCCGATTCCCGGTTTTCAGCCGGGGATCATCCCTGCGAAATACAGGTTGAATGTGGCAAAACATGGGAGGTTGCGCGGCGTGCGTACGGTCACTCGTTCGATACGCGCGACAGCCGGTCGGCGATGGCCTTGGTGGCGGCATTGTCGCCCTCGACGAACAGGACCATCACCAAGGCGCCGAGCGCGGTAACGATCGCCGTGATCACGACCCAGTCCACGGTGACGGCGCCGCTGTCTTCCTGGAGCAGGAATGTGGTGATCGTTCTGCGCATCTGCATACCTCGTGATGCTGTCCCGGTGCTGCACATGGCCCCGGGTGCCGGGGGCGCGACCCGGCTCAAATACTCGTTACAACGTATACGCAGGGCCGTGTCCGCACCGGACACGGCCCTGCGAGGTCGGCAAACGCGCCCCCTTGCCGCCCGGTGGGTGCAAGGGGGCGCGCGGGGAGATTACTGCTCGGCGGTTGCCGTGTTGTCGATGTTGTTGCCGATGTCGGTCGAGATCGTGGTCGCGGCGGAGTCGATGCCACCCTGGATGGTGGCGACGCCGGCGATGCCGAGGCCCACGACCGCTGCGGTCAGAACGACCCAGTCAACCGTCACTGCGCCGTCTTCGTCTTTCGAGAAGTTCTTGAAAAAGTTCATCATGGTTTGGTCCCTCCAAAGGATCAGTTGCTCAGGTTTCACATCCACCCCGGTTTCAGACCCTCCAGTTTTATGGCCC
>NZ_JBSXOE010000028.1:0-42877 GCF_056859295.1 Roseovarius sp. B-10
CATGTCGATGAGCGTGTCGGTGCCGTTGCCATCCGCGCGCCGGTCGGTGAGCGTGGTGCCGCCCGGGCTCAGCGTCAGCGTGTAGCTCGACTGGTCACCGGAATAGACGGCCATGTCCCTGCCCGCCCCGCCCTCAAGCAGATCATCGCCCGCGCCGCCGGTGAGGGTGTCGTCGCCGAAGGCGCCCATCAGGCGGTTGCCCTGGTCATTGCCTGTCAGGCTCAGATCGGCAGCGCCCAGAAGGCGCGCATCGGTTGCCCCGCCGCCCAAAACGAGATTGCCCGAGCTTTGCAGGATGGCCCCATCCACGAGATCGAGCTTTACGTTGCCCGAGGCCAAAGAGACGGTGGCGTTTATGGTCCCCGACATGCTGGTCACCGATACGGGTATCGATGCCAGCGCCGACATGGAGAGGCTGTATCCCCCGGCGTCCCATGTGATTGCCTGGCGGCCGTTCGCGGCGAATTCTATCCCGCCTGTTCCCTCGCCAAGATCGTAGACACCGTTGCGGTTGATGTCGTCATAGCTCACGCCCGTGAGGAAAATATCGCTGCCGGATTTCGCGAATTCCTGCGTCAGCATGGAGGTATTGTAGGTCGTGCCGCTGACGTAGAATGGCCCCGTGCTCACGCCGACCCCGGTTTCCCTTTGGAGATCGTCGAGAAGGTTTACGCGGTGTCCGGGGCTTTGAAACAGGGTCTTGTAATGCGTGACGATGGCAGCGTCCTCGTCAAGCACACCCGTCGTGCCCGTATAGGAAAGGTTCTCCGCCCACCTCCATGTGCCGTCGAACTCGTACCCGGCCGCGGCCATGCGTTCCCCGGGGGAACTGTTGATTGGGTATCCCGGCGTGCCGGGATAATCGGGATGCCCGCGAAATTGTGGATCGCCGGCATGGGAAAAGCTGTTTTGCGCCAGCATCCAGTCGGAATGGAGCAACGCCGCATCCTTCAGGGCGGCATTCGGAGCCAGCACCTGCATGGGCCCGGCATTTCTCAGATCGTAGCTGGTGCCATGCCCGGCATTGTAGGCCGCGATGCCGGCGTTCAGATCGCCGCCCAGAAGGCGATCCGCCTCGGCCTGGGGATTCAGCCTGAGCCTGTTGGTCATCTCGACGAAAAGCTGCTCGTGCCGTGTCAGCATACCCGCTCCTGTGGGGCACTTGATCGATAGACCCTATCTACCGCGACGCCGCCCCGGCTACATAGCATCATAAGCCCGCATGAGGACATCAGCGGGTCGAGACAATGTCGAGACTGGGGCAATACAACTACAACAATGGAAAGCCAACAACCTTGGTCATCACACATTTCATGCAGGGTCTCCGAGGTTGATTGCTGCCTGGTATCGAGGGGGGTTTCCTGCAGATCGAAGATCTGTTGCGGGGAGACGCTGCAGACGGCACTATGACCCTCGAATAGGGTCACTTGTAGGGTCACTTGGGAAAGGTTGGTTTTCAGAGATTCCCTATCTTATCGCTTCCAGGACAGCAGAATTTCACATGCTAATAGACCACCTGAAAAAGACCGATGACCGTGCGATAACCAAGTGGCACCATTACTTCCAAGTCTACGAACGCGAGATGGGACGTTTCTTGAAAAAGCCGATCTCCTTTTTGGAGATCGGGATATTCAAGGGCGGCTCCATTCCGATGTGGAAGGACTACTTCCCCGACGGCAGCAGGCTCACTTTCATCGACATTGATCCCGCCTGCAAAGCGTTTGAAATAGAAGGAACAAACGTACGGATCGGCAACCAGGCAGACCCGGAATTCCTGACCTCTCTGGCTGAAGAACTTGGCCCCTTTGATGTCGTGCTGGATGACGGCAGCCACGTCTGCGCCCATCAGATCGCCAGCTTCGAGAGCCTGTGGCAGCATTTGACGAACGGCGGGCTCTACATGGTGGAAGACTGCCACACCAGCTACTGGCCGGGCTTTGGCGGCGGCTACCGGAACGAAGCGAGTTTCATTGAATATTCCAAGAGGCTCATAGATACGATGCACTCTTGGTATACCGACCAGGACGCGTTGTTCCCCTTTCAGGACATGGCCAGAGAGCTCAACTCGGTGCGCTTTTATGATTCCATCGTTGCCATAGAAAAGCTGGAGCAAAAGGAGCCGCCCACGTCACTGGTCTCGAAAAACGGCAACGTCGAAGCCTCTCGCAGGGCGCTCCAGGTCCGGGGACGGACGTCGGTTTTTGCGGGCAAGGACGGGAACTGACGAACCGGTTGGCTCGGCAATAGTGCGCCTGCGGGGCGACCCAGTTATCTTGCGGGCATTGCCGCCCCCTCCCCCGCCGCCCGAAAGACCGGCGCTGCACGGCGTCGGTATTCTGTCGGTATCGCGTCGGTGGCGCGGACGGGTCGCCTTGAAAGACCCCGCCACGACGAAAAACGCCGGCCCCGCGAGGCCGGCGTTTCCCTGTTTGGATGTCCTCAATCGCGTCTTCACGCAAAAGGAAGAGCTGCGGGCCTTATGGCGCGCGACCCGGTCTCAGGATTGAGATGACGCCTGCCCCAGGACACGCCGCATCTTCTCTTTGGCGCGCTGGTGTGCGCCTGCAAGAATCTGCACGAGCATGTTCATGTCCGCTCCATACTGAGCCACCCGGAATTCTGCCACCTTTTCAGCGAAAACCACGCCGCATGCGAGCTCCGAAATCTCGTGTTCCCGACCCTTTTCCATCATTTGTGCGAGCTTGCGCGCCTCTGCCCGACTGAGGTGCGGGAAAAACAACGTTAACAGCTCTTCGCGGATCTCTGTTTGAGCCTCCTGAAAGGCTTCGCGGCGGCTATAGACATGGCTGGCCTCATGCCGGCGATAGCGAACCAATGGTTCCTGAATATTGGCAAAGCGGGCGCCTGCTTTCATCCAGTCGTTCCAGAACATCTGTCCTTCCCCGGCTCGGACGACACGGAAGAAGATGCTGTGCTCCAACAGGAAATCCCGTCGCATCAGCACTGTCGGCGAATGAATCCCCGAGCCGGTTGCGCGCAGGAAATGAGCCTTGATCACCCCGTCGTTGGCCGGCACCGGAACGAGGATATCCTCTTTGCCATCTTCGAACGTGATGTACTGTGATCCCAAAACATGAACATCCGGATGTTCATCGAGGAAGGCGACCTGTTTTTCCAACCGCTCCGGCACATTCACATCGTCGGCATCCATCATCATGATGTAATCGCCCCGGGCTTGCGAAAAGCCCAGGTTGCGCTTGATCGCGGCTTCGCAAACGAAGGGCAGCTCGGTCAGCGTGATCCGCGTATCATCGAAGCTCTTGATGATCTCGAGCGTGTCGTCGGTCGACGCGGAGTCGAAAATCAGGAATTCGAAATCCTCATATGTCTGCGCAAGGATTGTCTCCATGGTCTCTCGCAAGAATTTTCCGGCATTGTACGTCGGCAGAACGATGGACACTTTGGGCATGAGCAAGCTCCGTTAGCGCAAATTGTACAGCCACTTATCCGTCTCTGAAGCAGAGATGCAATGCGCCTGTTGCGGGCAACCTTGCACCGAGGCTAAACCGACACTGAATATCCATGGCATGTGCGGGGCAAACCGATGAAAGTCGGGATACTGGCAGGAGGGCGCGGTGAGCGCCTGTCGGAGGAAACGCACCTGCGTCCCAAACCGATGGTCACGATAGGTGGTGCGCCACTCTTGTGGCACATCATGTTCCATTATGCCGCTTATGACCACCGGGAGTTCGTCATCGCGCTGGGATATCTGGGAGATGTTGTTCGCGACTGGTGCGCCGAGATGGCCAACAACCGTGGTGGCACCTACCGTGCATACGGAAATGGGCACGCCGAGGTCCATCTGAAGCGGCCTGACTGGATCATCCACCTCGTCGAAACAGGTCCCGAGACCAACACGGGCGGCCGGATAAAGGCGCTTGGCCCGTGGCTCGGAGATAATACGTTCTTTCTCACTTGGGGGGACGGTGTATCGGACGTAGACCTTGATGCCCTGTACGCGTTTCACCAAGATCACGGTCAACCCGCCACACTGACCGCTGTGCACCCTCCCCCTCGCTTTGGGCATTTGGTACTGGACGGTAATCGGGTAATGAGTTTCCAAGAAAAACCAAAAGGCGCCGAAGGTTGGATCAACGGCGCGTTCTTTGTGCTCGACCCGGAAGTCCTGGATCGTATCGCCGGGCCAGACACTGCCTTTGAAGGAGAACCGATGCAATCGCTTGCCGCCGATGGGGCTCTGCGCGCCTATCGTCACGAAGGATTTTGGCACTGTGTCGATACACTGAGCGACAAGGCTCGGCTCGAGGCGTTATGGGCCGCTGGTACGAGGCCTTGGATTCCGCGAAATGTCGAAGGCTGGGAATAACATGAAATTGCTCGTCACCGGACATCGCGGCTATATTGGCACTATCTTGGTTCCCCGTCTGAAAGCGGCCGGACATCGCGTGGTGGGTGCGGATATCGATCTTTACCGGGGCTGCGACTTTACCCCCGGCCATGCCGATACCACTCCCTGGTGCGGCCCCCCTGACATTCGCGATATCACTCCCGAACACCTGGCGGATATCGACGCGGTGATCCACCTTGCCGGGTTATCCAACGATCCTCTGGGCAACATCGACCCAAGCCTAACCGATGCCATCAACCGTCGGGCGACGCTGGACCTGGCCAGGGCCGCAAAGGCTGCAGGTGTGTCGCGGTTTCTGTTTTCATCCAGCTGTTCCAATTACGGGGCTTCGGGCAGTGATGACTGGCTGGACGAGGAGGCGCCCTTGCGACCTGTCACGCCCTATGCGCGCTCCAAGGTCGACAGCGAGGCCGATCTGGCAAACTTGGCTGATGAAACTTTCAGTCCTGTCTTTCTGCGCAGCGCCACGGCATATGGAGTCTCCCCGCGTCTCCGGTTTGATCTCGTGCTCAATAATCTCACGGCGTGGGCGATGGCCACGGGGCAGATCAGGTTGAAATCTGATGGCAGTGCGTGGCGTCCTCTGGTTCATATCATTGATATCGCACAGGCGTTTGAACGGGTTCTCGCCGCTCCGAGAGAGGCGATTCACGCTCAGGCGTTCAATGTTGGTCACAACCGGGACTGCATGCGCGTGCGCGACCTGGCCGAAAAAATCCAAGCTGCCCTGCCAGAAACACGCATTACCTTTGCCAGTGGCGCGATCGCCGATACACGAACCTATCGTGTTGATTGCAGCAAGATCGCGGATATCGGGTTCGCGCCATGTTGGTCCGTCGAAGATGGCATAGCCGAGCTCCGCAATGCTCTTTCAAGATACCCTGTCACGCCGGAAGACTTCGAAGGCCCCCGGTTTGCGCGTGTGGCCCATCTGCGGATGTGCATGGATACGGGACGGCGGACACAGAGCCTGCGCGAGACGGACATGACCGTCGCATGATCACGACCGCTCCGCACCGGAGTATCACCGCCTGCCGCAGCTGCGGGGCCGGCCCGCTTGAAACGCTCATGGCGTTCGGCCAATCGCCGCTGGCCGACAGGCTGACCGTGCCCGGCGGATCAGACCCGGAGTATCGCGCGCCGCTCACCTTGTGCCATTGTCCAGCCTGCAGCCTGTGTCAGTTGCGCGAAACCGTAGAGCCAGACATCCTGTTCCATTCCGCCTATCCCTATTTTTCCTCGGTATCTCCTGCTCTCGTTGCCCATTTCACCGACAGTGCACAATGTCTGATAGACAGTTTTTCTCAGGCGTCGGATGTCTTTGTCGTCGAAGCGGCGTCCAATGACGGAACCATGCTTGCCCCGTTCCAGGCCGCTGGCCATCGTGTTCTGGGCATTGATCCGGCCGCGGCCCCCGTCGCCGAAGCCCGCCGCAAGGGCATTCCCACGGACCAGGTGTTTTTCACGGCAGGGCATGCACGGCACATTCGTGATCGGCACGGACCGGCGGATTTGTTCATTGCCAATAACGTTCTGGCCCATGTCGCGGATGTAAACGACTTCGTTGCAGGCATTGCCATCCTGCTGAAGGATCAGGGGTGCGCGGTGATCGAGGTCCCCTCGCTTATGGCGCTCGTTGATGACTGCGCCTTTGATACGATCTACCACCAGCATCTTCTTTATCTGTCACTAACCGCCCTGGCGCCGCTTTTTTCCCGTCACGGGTTGGTGTTGACAGATGCTGAAAAGGTCTGGGTACATGGCGGGTCTTTCCGGCTGCGGATTGCACGCCACGGCGCTCCCTCGGCCCGGCTCCTGGATCTGATGGCAGAAGAAGCCCGGCGCGATATGGGGACAAGAGCCTTCTTTGATCCCTTTCTGCAGCGCATTCGCACGCTGTGTGACGAGACACGCGCCGCCGTGACAGACCTCGCAAATCAGGGCATGCGGATCGCGGCTTACGGCGCGGCGGCAAAGGGCACAACGCTGTTGCATATGCTCGATCTGCCCGCCGGGGCACTGCGTCACGTCTATGACAAAAGCCCTTGGAAGGCTGGCAAGGCAATGCCCGGCTCCGGGTTGGTTATCCGGCCCGCATCCGAACTCAGCCGCGATGATGTAGATGCGGTGCTGTTGCTTGCCTGGAATTTCGCGGATGAAATCCTGTCCGAGAACCGGCGCTTTCTCGAGGCGGGTGGCCAGTTCCTGATCCCGGTTCCCAAACTGCGTCACGTCAGACGCCCTGCCCCATGACCCCCTGCCCCTGCTGCTCTGCCTCGCTCGATCCCCCCTTCTACACGGGGCCGCCTGTGCCGGTGCACTCCTGCCTCATGCTCGAGACCGCGGCCGAGGCCCGGGCTTTCGCGACCGGGCCGGTTGTCCTGGCCGCCTGCCCGGCCTGCGGATTTGTCACCAACACGGCGTTCGACCCCAAATGGTCAGCCTACGCACCGAATTACGAGGATCAGCAAAGCTTTTCACCGACCTTCTCGCGTTATGCGGTGGAGCTCGCCCGTGACCTGGTTTCCCGTCATGATCTCGTCGGCAAACGCGCGGTCGAGATCGGCTGTTCAAAGGGTGATTTCCTCTATCTTCTCGCGTCCGAGGGCCGGATGCGGGGCGTGGGCATTGATCCCTCTGCCCTGCCCGGTCGCGTCGCAAAACCACCGCAGGGGCGGTTCCGGCTGATCCAGGCCCTCTATGACGACACGCACCTGACGCTGCCGGCCGACCTTTTGTGCTGTCGGCACACGCTGGAGCATATCGGCCCCGTCGCGGCCATGCTGGACCGTATGCACCGGCACATGCGCCGGAACCCCGGCGCCGTTCTCTTTCTGGATATCCCGGACGCCATGCGGGTCTGGGCCGAGGGGGCGTTTGAGGATGTGTATTACGAGCATTGCTCGTATTTCAGTCCGGGGTCGCTGGGCCGGGCGTTGCGCGGGGCGGGCTTTGCCGTCACGGATCTGCGCCGGGACTATGGCGATCAGTATCTCTCGGTCGAGGCGGTCCTCGACCCGGCGCAGGACAGATCCTTCGCAATCGAAGAGCCCCCGGACGAGACGGCGCGCCTGATCGCCCGTTTCGCGGATGCGGCCGAGACGCAGAAGGCCCGATGGCGCGCCTGGTTGAACACCGCTTCCGCCACGGGCCGGCGGGTGGCGATCTGGGGGTCCGGCTCTAAATGTGTGTCGTTTATCAAGGCAGTAGCGGCTGATGGGCATCATCCGGCGCTTTGCGGGATCATCGACATAAACCCGCACCGGGCCGGGAAATACGCGCCGGGTCTGGGGCTGCCGATCTCTGCGCCGGAGGCCCTGCCGAGGCTGAAACCGGATACCATCGTGGTGATGAACCCGATCTACATGCAGGAGATCGCGGCCCGCTGCGCCGGCGAAGGCTGGCAGGCGGAGCTTTTGCCCCTGCGCTGAGCCCGGCGCCGCGCGGCGCCGGGACGGCGGATCGGGGCATGCTGTATCCTGTCGGTATCCTGTCGGTATTGCGTCGGTGGCGCGGGCGCGCGCGGGCAGTGTCCGAAAACTCACCCCAAAGACCCCACCCCAGAACGAAAAACGCCGGCCCCGAGAGGCCGGCGTTTCCCTGTTTCGTATGGCGGGGCGGCGGTGGCCGCCCCGAACCCCTGGATCAGATGAAGCTGATGTCGCTTGCGGACACATCACCGTTGATCCCGGTCAGATCAATCGTGATGTCGTCGCCGCTGGCATCCTGAACAACGAACCCGTTGAACGAGGTGTCGCCCGAGACGTCGAAGCGAAGAACGTTGTTGATGTCGTCCCAGATGAACGTACCAGCCAGCGTCGTTGCCGCCACTGCGTCGGTATTGTCGTTCGGGGCGTTCCCGTTCTCTTCGAACGTCCGGAAGGCAACGGTGCTACCATCACCCACACCAGCGACAAACACACCGGTCAGAGACCCGGAGGTGCCGTTAAGCGCCGCCGCCTCGAACTGGATGCTATCGCCCTCGAGTGCATCGAAGTCGTTGATGTCACCGATCTGCGTACCGGTCGCAAAGACGTTGGTGCCGTCATCCGTGAGGATGAAGGTATCCGCACCACCTAGTCCGGTCACATTCACCCCGGTGTTATCCAGCTCGAACGTGTCGTCATACTGGCTGCCATCCGGCGCGGAGAACGCGTTCCCGGTGAGCGACGTCAGACCATCATCCGAGGACCGGATGTTGAGCCCGATATGCAGGTGGCCATTCGCCGCCGACGGGTTTGCGTTCGTGTCGGTCAGGAACCCGGCACCGAGGTTGACGACGGGATCGATGGTCGAACCCATGTTCTCACCCGTCTGGATGGTGGTCTGACCCGCAGCCGACAGGTTCACAACGATCTGCGTGCCGCTGATCGTGACGCTGTCGATGTCGCCAGCCGCCAGAGCAGTACCGCCACCGCCAGTACCAGAAATAGAGATCTGGGTCGCGTCCACGGTGTCATTCGTATCGAACGTACCGTTGAACACGATGGTCCCGCTCCCGGTCGTACCGCCCGTGCTGCTGTAGAAGACGGTGTCAATGGTGTTGGTGCTCGGTGGGGTGGCATCCTTGACGATGTTGAAGGTGTTGGTGGCCGTGTTACCGGCCAGGTCCGACACCGAGACATCCACCGTCACCACACCGTCGAGCAGACCCGTCAGGTTGGCCGAGCCAGCCGCGCCCGTCGTCGTATCCCACACCCCCGAGGCATCACCATCGGCGACGTCCGAGCTCACGGTCACGAAGTTGGAGGCCGTGTCCGTGTAGGTGATCGTCACGGTCTGACCGTCCTCGACATCCGTCACGGTACCGGCGAGTTCGACACTGCCATCCTCTGCCGCGTTGACGATGTTATCGCCCTCGATCGGCGTGGTGATGCTGATCGACGCCAGCGTGTCCTTGGTGATCACGCGATCCACGGCATCAGCGGCGTTGCCCTGCTGGTCCGTCACGACCGCATCGACCGTGATGGCGCCATCGTTGAGCGTGCTGATATCGACCTCGTTACCCGAAAGCGTCCAGGCACCACCCGTGACAGTCACGTTCTGGTTGACGGTGTTGACACCGTCCGTGAAGGACACCGTCACCGTCTGGCCATCCTCGACACCTGTCGTGGTACCGCTCACCAGGACGTCCGTCTGCTCGGTCGAGTTGACGGTATCGTCACCTTCGATCACGGCAGCATTGATCGCAATGGTCGCCGTCGTGTCGATTTTCAGAACCTGGTTGGCCGCAGCGCTGACCTGAACGGTCCCGAAGTTATCGGTGATCGTGGCCGACATGGCGTAGTTGGCATCCGCAATCGGACCCGCCGGCAGCGTGAAGTCCACGAAGCCGTTGGCAATATCCGTTGCGTCCAGCACCTTCTGCTGCGCACCACCCGGAGCACCGGTGACATCCAGGATGTCGCCAACCCGGGCACCGGTTCCGTCGGTCGCGGTCGAGAAGGACACGCGAACCACCGGAGCGGTGTTGTCATTGGTGTCGAAGTCAGTGGCCGAACCGTTCGGTCCCGCGCTGTCCACCGTCACCGACGTGAAGGTCGGCGCATCCGGAATGGCGGTGTCGCTCAGCGTGACCTCGCCACCCGCGAAGGTGCCAGCAAAGCCTTCCAGCTCGATCTGGATGTCCTGCGCGTTCAGCGTGCCATCATCGTTGACGTCGATCCACAGGGTCGGCGCCTCGACCGCGTTGCCAGCCTGGAAGACATAGTCCGCCACACCGTCACCCGCCGTTGCGGCGATGGTGCCCTGCGCCTGCGCAAAGTTCGGCGCATTGCCCGCGAAGGCAACCGAGCTGGCGGCGCCACCGGCCTGGAACAACACGTTTTCATCGATATCGATGGTGTTGTTGCCATTGCCCCAGTCGGTGATCACGTCGTGATCCAGACCGCGCGAGTCGCTGATCTCGAAGAAGCGGAACGTGTCATTGCCGTCGCCACCGGTCATCCGGTCGCCCTGGTTCACCGCCGGGTTCGGCGTTTCCTCGTTGCCGCCGCCGATGATCAGGTCGTTGCCAGAGCCACCGTCGAGCACGTCGATGCCGGTCCCGCCGTTGACGGTATCGTCATTGGCGCCGCCGTTGACCGTGTCGTTGCCGGTGTTGCCGGTCAGGTTGTCATTGCCGTTGCCGCCATCGACGCTGTCATTGCCAGCACCCGCATCGACGGTGTCGTTGCCGTTGCCGCCATCGACCACGTCGTTGCCGCCATTGGTGGACACGTTGTCGTTGCCGTCAGCGGCATTGATGGTGTCGTTGAAGTTGCCGGTGTTGCTGGTGGTGATGTTACCAGTCGCACCGCCACCGCCGACCTGGCCGTTCAGCAGGATCGCACCGTTGTAGTTGGCACCGTTGACATTGAACGTCTCGCCATCCCACGGGTTTCCACCTTCGCTAAAGAAGCTGTTGAAGGAGGAGTTCTCGTTGATGGTCAGCAGGTTGTTGGCGTTGTCGTTGGTGGTGTTGCCCAGCACGAGCGTGAGGGTGCCGTTCGACGTTTCGGTGATGTTGACCACCTCGACACCGTTGGTGCCGGACAGGTCCACCGTGCCGGTGCCGTTGTTGTCCACCAGGATGCTGTCATTCGTGCCGGTCCCGCCGGTCAGGATGTCCGCAGCGGTGATGTCGTTGCTGCTGGACCGCCCGAAGAATGTCAGCGTCGAGCTGCTGGCCCCACCGTTGATGGTGTCATCGCCGCCCTGGCGGATATCCACCATCAGGTCGTTGGTGAAGGCCGCGTCGAGCAGGACGTTCTCGTTGAGGTTGGTGCCCAGGATACGGTCGATCCCGGCTGCCGCCGCGTTGGCGCCAAGCGTGGCGACCAGCGGGCTTTCCGCCGTCAGACCCTCGACATTGCTGACGTTGATGAAGTCGTCATCCGTCCAGCTCCCGCCCGTCTGGCTCAGCCAGTCGATGCCGGTGCCGCCGTCGATGGTGGTGGTTGCCCCGAGATCGCCGTCGTTGATGGCCACGGTATCGCTACCGGCGCCGCCGTCGAAGGTGATCTGGTTCGCCAGCCCGGCATTGGCCTTTTCAAGGCGGTCATTGCCCGCCGTGCCGGTGATGTTGAAGCGGTAGTCCACGTCCACGGTGTTGGCCAGGCCACCGTTGTCGACACCGTCGATCAGGATGGTCAGGCTGTCATCGGTGTCGGTGACGGTCGCGCCGTTGATGTTGATGTCGGTCACCGTGCCCACGGTGCCACCCTGGAAGGTCAGCGAGGCCGTATCGGTGAACCCGTCGTTCCCGTTGGTCAGGAAATCGTAGTTCTCGATACCCGTAACATTGTCGAGATTAACCACCGCGGCAATGTTGGTGCTGGCACCAAAGGTGTTTCTGAACACAACGCTGTCATCGCCACCGTTGTCGGTGATGGTGTCGTCGCCGGTCAGCTCGCCATTGTCGATACGGATCACATCATCCGCAGAGCCGGTGGTGATGTTGTCGTTACCACCGCTCAGTTCCAGCGTCAGAGGATCGCTGTTCGGCCCGAGAATGATGTTGTTGCCAGCCCCGTCGATGATGGTCAGCGGGCCGGGGAAGTTCGACGCGTCGATGGTGATGTCACCAGCCACGCCACTGGCATTCACGGTCGTGATGCCCGCATCAAAGGCCGCCTGGCCCAGCGTCACGGTGCCGCCAGCGCCGGTGTTGTTGAGAATCAGCGTCTCGACATTCGTCACGTTGGTGAAGTCGGCATCGGCGGTATTGCTGTCCGAGTCCACGCGCAGGGTGTCGTTCCCAGCCCCGCCGTCGATCGTGTCGCCGGCATCCAGCGTGTCACCCATGTTGAAGTTATCACCCAGCGCACCACCGGTGATCTGGATATCGACGTCGGCGCCTTTGCCTTCGCTCTGGTTGTTGTGGTTGACGGTCAACGTATTGTTGGTCAGCGCGCTGCCATCGACGTGCAGCGTCGTGCCGCCATTGGTGAAGTTATCGGTGATGTTCAGGATGAAGTTGCCAGAACCGTTCTGCTCGACCTCGATGGTCTCGATCCCGGTGACGTTGTTGTTGATCGTCGAGTTGCCGCCAAAGCTACGATCCTGGACGAGGATGCGGTCATTGCCGCTTCCGCCGCTGATCGTGTCACCGCCGTCCAGCTCGTAGGCATCGCCGAGGAAGGTGTCGGCACCGCCGTTACCGGTCAGGACATCGTTGCCACCGTTGCTGCCACCTTGGTCGCCGTCGCCGTTGATGGTGTCGTTACCCGAGCCACCGATCAGTGTGTCGTTGCCATCGCCACCGATCAGCGTGATCGCGCGCGACAGGGTCGAAGCGTTGAAGTTGACCGAGTCAGCGCCGGTCTTGCCAACATCCGAACCATCCACAACCACCGACGTGCTGTCGTTGTCGAAGGCCGAGTTGTTGTCGATGATATAGGTGTGGTTGCCGTCGTTGAGATCGATGTTCTCGAACTGGGTGACATCGTTCATGCCGTTGTCATTGGCATTGCTGGCACCGTTCGCCATCGTGACGATCAGCGTGTCGGTGTCGGCGCCGCCGGACAGGACGTCTTTCTTGTTGGAAAATGCGGGGTTCGCAATCGGGAACGGATCCGACCCCACCAGCTGCTCGCCGCGGGTATGGACGATGTCGTTGCCCGCGCCGCCATCGACGGTCTCGTTGGAGTTGTCCGAGGCATCGCCAGTCGAGATCGAGTCGTTGCCGTCACCGCCGACGAGGCTGTCATTGCCGTCTTCGCCGAAGATCAGGTCATTGCCCGCGTCACCGAAGAGCCGGTCGTTACCGGACCCGCCAAGCAGCGTATCCTGACCCTCGCCACCGCGCAGGGTGTCGTTGCCGGCAGCCGGCAGGGTGTCATCGTCACCCATCAGCAGGTCGTTGCCGTCCTGGCCGAGCAGGCTGTCACTGCCGCCTGCGCCGCTGAGCACGTCATTGCCCTCGCCGCCCGACAGGTTGTCGTTCAGCTGGCTGCCGAAGACGGTGTCATTGCCACCGTCAAAGGTGCCGGTCACACCCGAGGACCGGGCTGCCGTCGCGCTGTCGCCATCGTCCTGCAGGCTGAGCGCGACATCGCCGTCGCCCGAAGAGGTGACCGTGGTGATGGTGTTGCTGAGCGCGTTCTCAAAGCCGAAGAGGAGGCCGGTGGCCGTGCCAGCCGCGAGGTTGGTGGCCACCGTCGTCCCGACATTGCCCGGGATGTTCTCATCCCCGATGGTCAGGCCGGCCGCGCCGGGGCCGGTATCCGTGGCGATGTTCACCGTGGTGCCGCCGGGGGTGTTCAGATCGTTCAGGAACACGTTCAGCGGGCTGCCCATGACCGACAGGTCAAAGACCTCGATGCCGGAATTGGCCGTCCCCGGGGCATTCCCTTCGGTGTCGCCCGGCGTGCCGAAGAAGCTCAGCTCGCCGATATGAGCGTTGTTGTCGAGGTTCGTCATCAGGACGTTGGCCTCGTCATCACCGGCCACCACTTCCGCGGGGCGGGTGGTGAAGGTGGTCGCGGCGCCCTGCGTCACGTTGCGCAGTTCGACATCGAGCTGCGTGGTGCGGGTGTCCGCGTCGGGGCCATCGGGGTTCATGTTGACGCGGTCATAGGTCACGTCAGCCGTGCTGTTGGTGTTGATGAAGGTGTTGCCGGTGATTTCCGAGCCGGACATGTCGAAGACGGCGCCAGTGCCGGAGGGGCCATCGATCGTCGTCTGGAAGGTTTCGACATTGGCCACGAAGCCGGCGAAGGTGAGCAGCGACTCGAGGCCCATGTTCACGTTGACGATCAGCGTGTCCTCGCCATCGCCGCCCTCGATGCTGTCGCCAGCGTTGAGGGTGTTCTCGTTGCCGGTGACGATGTCGTCAGCCACGCTGCCCTGGAAGTTGTCCACGCCAGCGGTCAGCTCATCGGTGGCCGCCGCGACGGTGAGGGTCACGGTTGCCGTGGCGGTCGCACCCTGGCTGTCGGTCACGGTGTAGGTGAAGCTGTCGGTGCCGTTGAAGTTGGCATCCGGCGTGTACTCGAACGAGCCGTTCTGGTTCATGGTCACGCCGCCGTTCGACGGGCCGTCACCGGCCTCGACGCTGTAGGTCAGCGTGTCGCCACTGTCGACATCGGTGGCCACGGCCAGGCCGGCGATAACCGTATCCTCGACACCAGCAGCGGCCACGGCCTGCGCGACCGGCGCGTCATTGGTGCCGGTCACGGTCACGGTGATGGTGCCGGTGTCGCTCTTGCCGTTGGAGGTGGCGGTGTAGCCCGCGACCACGACCTGCGTCTGGCCCGCGGCCAGGCTCTGGTAGGCCGGAACGGTGGGGTCGAAGCTGTAGGTGCCATCGCCGTTCACGGTCAGGCCGGCCGGGGCCGCAGCGTTGAGCGCGTAGGTGATGTTGGCATTGTTGTTGTCGATGTCGTCGGCGTCGAGCTGGCCGTTCACGACAGCACCGTCCTCGGTGGCCGTGGCGGATTCGTCCTGCGCGACCGGCGCATCGTCGACCGGGTTGATGGTGATGTTCACCACCGCCGTGTCGGTGCCGCCGTTGCCGTCATTGACAGTGTAGGCAAAGCTGTCGGTGCCGTTGAAATCGGCATCCGGCGTGTAGGTGTAGGTGCCGTCCGGGTTCATGGTGACCGACCCGTTGGCAGGGCCCGAGGCCACGCTGTAGCTGGGCGCGCCACCGTCGACATCCGAAGAGGAGACAGAGCCGTTGACGGCGGTGTCTTCGGCGGTGGTGGAGACGATGCCGGCCTGCGCGACGGGCGCGTCGTTGATCGCGTTCACGGTCAGGAACACGGTGCCGGTGTCGGTGCCGCCATTGCCGTCATCGACGGTGTAGGTAAAGCTGTCGGTGCCGTTGAAATTGGCGTTCGGCGTGTAGGTATAGGTGCCGTCCGAGTTCATGCTGACGGTGCCGTTGGAGGGGCCATCGCCGGCCTCGACGGTGTGGGTCAGCGTGTCGCCATCGGCGTCGTCGGTCTTGTCGCTCACATCGCCATTGAGCGCGGTATCCTCGTTGGTGCTGTCGCTCTCGTTCGCCGCGGTCGGCGCCTCGTTGAAGTAAGCGTCGGTCGTGTCCTTGGCGTCGTTGACGCTTTGCTGGGTCTCGTCGACACCGTCGAGGATCGAGCGCGCCTCGGCCTCGTCCGCGGGGCCAAGGTTGAGCACGCCGTCGTCGATGGCGCTCTGGGTCCAGTCGCCGGCAACCTCGAGCTTGTTGTTGAGAACGTCGATGTCGGTCCCTTGGGCACCGGCAATGATCTTGAGCAGGGCTTCGGCAGGGCTGATGTTGCCGTTGTTGATGTTCTTGACCCAGTGGTTAAGACCATCCGTGTCGGGAAGGCGACCGAAGAGGTTGATATAGACCTGGGTGACGAAAACGCCGGGGTTGTTGCCATCGGCGATACCGTCGTTGTTGCTGTCGCCCAGGAAGTCCGGGTAGACCGCCTTGGATTCAGCCGCTGCGGCGAACTTGTCCGCGATTTGTCCAAGGCTCAGACCGGGATCGCCGTCATTGTCGTTCGCGAGGAACTCTTCCAGCCGGGCCGTCCAGAACGCGAGACCACCGGGATCGGGAGCGCGATCGTAATAGGCAATGTAGAGCGCCGTGATTTGCTCTTGCGGGGTCAGTGCGCTGATATCGTAAGCCATGGACGTTTATTCCCTCTTTGCTCAACCCTGTCGGGCCAATTGGATCTGTTTACAGCCTGCCAATTCTTCCACGCGTTATACCGCGCATACGATCCGCAGACGGATTCCCGCAGTGGATTACAGACTGTTCAGTGATTTTTCTACCCCTCAAAGGGGCGCGCAGCAAGGAAAAGATGTATAGTGAAACTTATACCCTGATGGGGAAGTGGCCTAACATGTTGTTTTGAAACGATAATTTTTCTTCCATGTCCCGGCCAAGTTGCGAATTCGCAACAGGTACACGCACAGGGAAATGGGCGGGCTCCACGCATGTTGCTTAAGGTCGCGCCACGACGGCGGCCCGCCAACATGACGCAGGCATCGAATGGGTCCGGCGGCCAGCGTTCGCTCCGAATCCGGAGGGACGCACCGCACCCTGCCCCGTCGAACCGGCTGGCTTTCAAGACCCCCAGTTGACAGCTGTCAACTCTGGCCCCCGGATCACGGCACCGCACCGTGTTGACAGCTGTCAACCGCGCGCCGGTCGGGGCTGAGAAGCGCCATGACCATCGGCCCGGGTGAGAAGGCCCCGTCCGCCGCCTTTCGTGTCAGGCTGCGCAAGTATCCGCCCGGGCTGCGGATATGCTGGATCCGCTGCAGGATGCAGACCAGGGCAATCGCCGCCGTGGGGCGCCCCATCGTTTGGATGGCCTCCTGCCAAGCGTCCGGTGACACGCCCATCATGCCACGCACGAAATCCGCAGCATGGCAGAGATCGGACCAGCGCCTTATGCCGTCCTCGGCATAATCGAGAATATCTGGGCACGCCTTGACCACCAGCATCAGTGGCAGCCTTGGCTCAATTGACTGGGGTGGCGCCGCACCCGCCGCCGCCCGTGCATTTTCCATACAGGGTTCAAGACAAGAAGAGTCTGGTTTTGAATTCTGATAGTGCCGCTCGGAATCGCTGTCATTGCCGCTCATATTTTCTGATTCAGAGGCCGCATTCGACGCGATCAAATCCCGGAGCTGCGCCAGGAATGCCTTGAGTTCGTCGCGAAGGGCATGGGCCGTCTCGATATCCGCCTTGTGGCGGGACCGGCGGTGCAGGTCGAGCAGGGTGGCGCCCAACCCGTCCCAATCCGGGCCTTTCAGCGTTTCGGTCCCATAATCCAGCAGCTTGATCGCATCCCGCTTGAGCAGGGTGATCTCTTCGCGCAGGCGGCGCTTGCGTTCCTCGGTCTCGCGCAGGGCCTGGGCGGCGCGGGCGATTTCCTCGGCCCGCACCAGGAGCGGGCGCAGGTCGAAGCCGAAGGCGCGGGCGATCGACCCGTCAGCGCCCCGCGCGGCGTAGCGTTTGCCGTTGGGGCTGTCATGGCGGCGAATCACGCCGGCCCGCACCAGCGCGGCCAGATGGCGCCGCAGGGTGCTCTCGGCCATGCCGTGGGCGCGCTGCGACAGGGCGGCGTTGGACGGGAACACGATCAGCGCGCCGGCATCCTCGAGATCCTTGCCGGGGTGAAAGGAGAGCAGGGCCGAGAGGACGGTGAGATCACGATCGCTCAGGCCAAAGGCCGTGCGGGCGGCGCAAAGCTCGCGAAACAGGCCCCATTTGTCGCTTTGGGGCAGGGGGGCGGGCGCCGTGGCGGCCGTTTCCTGTTTCAGCAGCTCATAGCTCATCCGCCGCGGCCCGAAGGGGGTCGTCGTCAGAATTTCCATGTTCAGTTTTCACAAGACAAAACTTTTCCGCCCGCCGGAAACCGACGCTTGTTGACAGCTGTCAACAGATGGCCCATGTTCTGAAGTGTGTAGATTCAGACGACCGTTTCGGTCATGGGCCTCTCGGGATACGTTCTCGGGGGGCTTTCTTTTTGCGTTCTGTCTGTCTGTGCCTCCTTGTGGTTTAAGGTTTCGTTAACCGGCCGCGCGCGGGGCGCGGACGGGCCTAGCCATCATCGCCGTCCTTCCAGCGATGGTGGAGCTCCGGCAGCGCCGCGATCAGCCACTCGGCAAATCCCGGCGCGCCCTTGTCCGACAGTTTGAGCAGCGTGGCGCCCGATTTGCGCCGCACCTGCCCGATGGGCTCGCCCGCCGCGCCCCTGAGTGGAGTGTCTGGCGGGGTATCGGGCGGGGTGTCGCTCCGCTGGCGCCCGGGCTTGCCACGGTGACGCCCGATCGCCGCGTAAAGCGCCTCGAACCGCGCGTCGGAACCGGTCCCGTCCCGCGCGAGATTGACCGTGGCGATGGCCTCGTCGAGCGAGAACACATCCGCCTCGATCCATTCGGCCAGGGTCAGCCAGCGCTCGCGCCCCACCGACGGTGCCGCCCCGATCACCTCGATCAGGTCGGGCGAGAGGCGATCAACAACGGAAAACATGCGTGAAATCAATGTCTTATCTATATGAAGCGCGGCGCAGATCGTGGCCCGGTCATAGCCGAGATCGCGCATCTGCCGGGCGAAATTCGCCTTCTCGATGAAGCTCAGATCGCGGCGGGCGGCGTTCTCCTGGCCCTGGGCGAGGATCAGTTCGCGGTCGTCGAGTTCGCGTACCAGCGCCTTGACCGGCTGGCCAAGATCGCGCAGCGCCAGAACCCGGCGGCGGCCATAGACCACCTGGTAGCGGTCCTTGCGGTCGGGATGGGGCCGCAGGAGCACCGGCACCTGCTGGCCGTGATCGCGGATCGAAACCATCAGCGCCCGGTGGTCGGCCTCGTCGAAATCCAGCCGGTCGCGCAGGCCGCCGGCCTCGATCTGGTCGGGATCGATCTCGAGCACGGAGCGCGATTTCAGCCCGGCGATGGACTGGCTGACCGCCCCGATCGCCCCGCCGGAATAGCGCGGCCGCCCGGTATCGACGCGGGCCCCCTCATTACGGGCCTCCCCATCCGCCCCGCCATCGGACCGCGGCACCTCCATGAGACCCTTGAGGAGATCCTTGCGCGCCATCCTCTACTCGCGCCCCCACGCCGCCTGTATGAGTCCCTCGATCTCGCCATTGACCGCGTTGAGGCTTTCCATCGCGCGCTCATAGGTGGTGCGGGTGAACTGGCTCTTGTCGATCTCGTAAAGCGTCTGCTTGGTGATCCCCGCATCCGAGATGGCGGTGGATTTCAGCACCGTGTGATTGAGCACGTGTTCGCCAAACATCGAGCGCATGAAGCTGACCATCTGGTTCTGCGGCCCGTCGCCGGGCTCGTAGCGGGTGATGACGTAGCGCATCCAGTCATAGGACATGCTGCCGCCCGCCTCCGAGACCACGCCCAGGAGATTGGAGGTCATCAGCAGGAACTGGCACATGCTCATCACGTCGAGCATCTGTGGATGCACCGTGACCAGCACCGCGGTCGCCGCCGAGAGCGCCGACATGGTCAGAAAGCCGAGTTGCGGCGGGCAGTCGATCACCACCACGTCGTAATCGCCCTCGACCTCGGCCAGCGCGTCGCCGACGCGGGTAAAGAACAGCGTACCGTCCCGCTCGGCCAGCGCGCGCGGGGTTTCGTGCTCGAATTCCATGACGTCGAGATTGCCCGGCACGATGTCGAGATTGGTGAAATAGCTGCGCCGGATCACCTGGCTGAGCGGCACCGGGTTTTCGTAGCGAATCGCGTCGTAGAGCGTGCCGCCGTCGAGCAGGTCGAATTCCGGCTGGAACCCGTGCAGCGCCGAGAAGCTGGCCTGCGGGTCGAGATCGATGCCCAGCACCCGGTAGCCGTCGAGCGCCATCTTCTGCGCCAGGTGCGCGGCGGTGGTGGTCTTGCCCGAGCCGCCCTTGAAATTGATCACCGTGATGACCTGCAGGTGGTCGCCCTCGCGCCGCCCCGGCAGGTAGGTGCCCGGGCTCTTGGCACCCGCCTCGAGCAGCTCGCGCAGGTTCTGGATGTCGGCGGTCGTGTAATAGCGCCGCCCGCCGGTGCGAATCTCGGGGGAGGGGCCCTTGCCATCGAGATGCAGCTTGCGCAGGTAGGCATCCTTGACGCCCAAGAGCCGCGCCGCCTCGCCGCTGGTGAACTTTCGCATCTCCTTGCGGGAATCGGGCGGGAAGAGCTGTGCCCGATGGGCCTGCAGCCGCTCCGAGAGCCTGAGCGCGTGCTCGCCGACAAGAAGGTCGATCCGCGTGCTGTTCATCATCCCTCACCCTGGGGCGCAGTCGTTAGTTACGGTTTGCCGCGCCACAACACCCTATAAGCGTAATGTTATGCCGGGACCGGCAAGGGCTGGCAAGTGATTCTGCAGGATATTGTGGGTCACATGCGGCGATACACTATAGAGGCCATCCAGTTTTTTGCCCGCGGGCCGGAACGGACGCGGAACATCATGCGCGTCGCCGCGATCCGCACCGGAACCGGAGCGAAATCCGCGCCGCGCGCCGAATCGTCTTGCCCACAAGATCGCCGCATCCGTCACGGGGACGCAAAGGCGCCGCACGGTTCGGTCATCCGACAAGGATCGTCACTCTGCCAGATCGTCCAGCATGACCCCGAGGGCGTGCGCCAGGGCGCGCAGTGTCGTGACAGACCCCTGCTTGCGACCGGTTTCGATCTCGGCAATCGTGACGCGGCTCACACCGGCCTCCTTGGCAAGCGCCGCCTGGGTCAGGCCGCGCAGATCGCGATAGACCCGCAGAGCGCTTTCGCCATTGAGCAGACGATTCACGTACTCTGCCGGGATCAGCTCATCCTCACCCGCGGCCAGGTCTGCCTTGGCACGATCATAGGCCTTGAGATCTGCCAGGTCTTCGGCAATGGCCCGAAGCCGGTCGTACTCCTCACGGGGGATGGTCACCATTTCGCTCATGTCATGTCCTCTCAATCGTAGATACCGCCACGGGGCCCGATATCCAGGATCGCCAGAATGTTGCCCTGGTCATCCATAATGACCCGCCAATCGCCCACTCGCAGCCTGATACCCTCTCGACCCTTCAGGGATTTCAGGTTGTTGGACTGCGAAGCCGGGTTCCGCGCATAAGCCTCGATCCTGCTCTGGATACGCCTGGCCGTGTTCGCAGGCATCCGGCGCAAGGCACGGATCGCGGCTTTCGTATAGCTGATCCGCTTCATGATGTCTCTTTAAGCTACATGCGCAGCCCGATCAACAGAAATGTCGCCCACAGCTACATGCGCGCCCGTTGGCAGTGACTTGCTGACCTGCCACGCGAGATTTGCCTCGGGAAAGCAAGTGAGGTATAGTGATCTACTAAACGTTTATGAGGCCGCAAGCCTCATTGACCTGAACCCCTCAAGACTGCTGCCCACGAGGATACCGAAATGTTGGCCGAACTTCACAAGACCTCACCCGAAGAGACCAAGGAACAAAGGGTCACGCTTGGCCTGTGGCTCCGTTCGCTCCGCGAAGAGCAGGGGCTGTCACAGCGCGAGCTGGCTGATATCCTGTCGCTCGATTACTACACGTTCATCTCCCAGCTGGAGAACGGCCGGGGCAAGATCCCCACGCATCGATATGTCGAGTGGGCCAATGCGCTGGGTCAGAATCCGCAGGATTTCGTTCGCATGCTGCTCAAGCATTACGAGCCGATGACATACAGGGTTCTGTTCGAAGACGAAGCGTCGTAATCAGGAGGCCGGCAGATCAGGCAAGCCGAATTCGCCCCGGTTTGAATCGAGAGAGCAAGAGCACCATCACCCATGGCCAACATCCTGAAATTTCCTGAAAACCATGCGGGAACGAAACGCCAGGCGTTTCTTCAGGACAGTGATGATACCCTGCATTTCGACGATCAAAGCGCCGCAGGCGACCACAGGTTCCCGCTGCCCACGAAAAAATCCTACCTCGAGTTTGGAAAACTCCGTGCCAAGGACTGGTCCAACCAGGAGCTCGCCAACCTCTTTCGGGTCAAGCGGCTTCTGGATGCGGCGGGCGTCCCGAACGAGATCGACCGGGGGATCACCGACGAGGGCGATCCCTGGTTTCTTTTCTGTGACGCCAATGGCGACGTCTTCATCCACCTTTGCCGCCTCGACGGTGTCTATGTCCTCGACAGCCCCAACATAAACGCCCCTTTGCGGGGCCGGGATTTCAATGCGCTGATCGAGGAATTTACCGCCCGGAAGGTGACCGGCGAGGCCGCCACATCGGATACTCAGCGCGTCGTCCGGCTGGAACGTAACGGAAAGGTGTTCCTGCATCCCTCCACGATGCTGGCGGCGCTTGTCTGGACCCTGTTCATGGCGGCCGAAGACCTCGTCGTCATCATGCCGGAAGAGGGCGCCGGGGCCTCCGAGCCCGACCTCTCGGACGACCTGGTGCCCGTCTCGGGGACCGGCGGCCAGGACACCGATTTCGATCCGCTGCAATTGGCCCTGCAAGACCGGGGCATGCAGGACGACGACGCGACGCCGGGCAGTTTCATGTCTCAGAATGCGAACGACATGGACGCATTCAACGAGGAAAAAATCGGCCAGAACACCTATGCGATCGGGTTGAGCGCCATTGCCATATCGCTCGGGTTCATGTCGGAAACGCAAGTCACGGACGTCGATGCGATAACGCTGGAGAGCATCCTTGCCATGATCTCCGGGCAAGACAATGCGGCTGAAGCGGGTATTGGTATTCTGGATGATTTCGGGCTTGTCCAGAATGGCGCCCAGGAATTCCTCGCGGCCCTGACACAGTTTTTCGATGAAGTCTCGCTTGCCGCCAGGGATGAGAAAGAACCGGGTGCCCTGGATCTGGACGCGCATCAGGGTCCTGACCTGATGAACCAGGTCCAGGCGTTTATCGACGGCATCGAAAACCAGGTCAGCGCATTCCTGCACGAGCAGGAACAGCCCCGGGACGCGCAGCCGTCGGTAGAGGTTTCCCAAACCGCTCTGGACACCGAGACCGTGCAGGAGACGCTCGCGGAGCAAACCGACGCCTCGGCCCAGGAAACGGTCCAAGTGGTTCAGATGCTCTCCAGGTTTGGCCTGGTGGATGTCTCCGGAAACCTCGAGACCAACGCGCGTGAGTACACGTTCGACAACAACACGGTGGTGGCGACCTTCGATGTGAACGCCCGTGATCTGGAGAAGGCTGCGGACCTGATCACCGGTTCACTGGAAGCAGGAGAGCCGGAGCAGGATGTCATCAACGTGGACCTCGGAGCCCCATCCGGTCAGCAAAACCAGTTCCAGGCGTATGACGATGCGGCATATGAGTTCATCACCTTCCTCATGTCGAAGGACAACGACCTGGAAATGATCGCGACCGGCAATGAGCTGATCCTGCTTGATCCCGAGGTCTTCAACGTTGCCACGGAAGATACCTTCACGGCATCCTGGACGCTGGAAAACGGCGACGTCATCTCCACGATCGGCCTGCGCAGCGATTACGAGGCGTATGATCTCGTAGGCTAGCGAACGCCTGGTCAATCCGTTTGACCGGGGGACTCATCGGCCACCCGGCAGGCGGTGTGAGGGCTCAAACAGAGCGTGTCGTGTTTAATCAGGTCTCTGTATCCTGCGGCTCTCGCCGGATGCTTGCGATGCAAGGGGACACGCGCCCTGATCGACGGCAAGCGTCGCGCCTAAACCCGAATGAGTTAGAGCGGGAAGCCTGCTTCCTTCTGGTGCCGGATTGCGAGGATCGTCACTGTCTCGTCGGCGATGTGATACCGGACGACATAACCGCTGTCGCCAAAGTCGATAAGCCATTCCCGAAACTGTTCGGGAAGGTCATCGGCCATCCGGCCGAGGCGGGGCTGTGTACCGAGGATTTTCACGCCCTGCCGGATCGCCTCACCAGCCCGCCGCGCAGCATCCGCGTTCTTCGGGCGCAGGAAGCCCCGCAGCCGTTGCAAGTCCCGGATCGCCGCCGGGGCGAATATCACTTGCGGCATTCGGGGGCAGGCCGTTCGTTTTCAGTCCCCCAGCTCTCCAGCCATTGATCGACCTCTTCAGCGGTCGCGTGCAGCCCGGTTTCCCGGAATTCTTCCCATGCCTTGAGGGTTTCCTGCCGCAGCGCCTCGCGCTTTTCTTCGCGCTCGACATACTGCGCAATGGCTTCGCGCATGATCCAGTGCGATGTACGTTTCCGGGCCTCGGCGAGATGCCGGACCCGCCCCTTCATGTCGTCATCCAGCTTGATGGACGTTGCCGATACCATGCGACCCTCCGAGCAAAAGGTAATACCTTGCACTACTATATGGCGTTTGCATCTGACTTGTCCATTGGCCCGCAACAGCGCGGCCAGAGCCTACGTCGTCAGGCAGGCCCGGATCGCGAGGGTAGGGGAACCGGGCGGACCCTATCGATGGCGCGGATGTCCCTCCCGACGGCGTCGCAATGTGCCAAGACTGGATCGCTCGAATTCCGGCCTATTTCTTACGGCTGGGGCAGCCTTCGTAGACTCGCTTGACGTCACGGGCGACATCCCCCCAGGTGCGCAGGCTGGCGGCGGCCGCCGCGATGCGCGCCCGAAGGTCTTCGACAAACTGGCGGTCGTTTTGCAGGCGCGCGATGATCTCGGCAAGCTCTCCGGGCTTGTTGGGGTCGAAATAGAGACCAAGCTCCCCACAGACCTCGTAGAGCACGGGCGCCGTTGAACAGATCGCCGGCGTTCCGTTCCACAAAGCTTCTCCTGCCGGCAATCCCCATCCCTCGATACGGCTTGGCAGGACCAGCGCCATGGCATTCCGGTAGAGCTGGTTGAGCTTGGTCTGGTTCGGGCTGGGCACCATATCGATGAAGGCGCGGATACGGTCGTAGCGATCCTTTTTCAGATAGTCCCGGACATGCTTGCGGGGCGCGCCCGCGAGGACAAGCCGCGGCAGGGGCGCGCCGGAGTCTTCCAGCAGGCACATCGCTTCGAAGACAGCTTCCAGGTTCTTGCGGCCGATCGTGGCCCCCACTGTCAGAAGATATGGCGTGTCCGGAATGTCGTCGGCCGCAGGTTCCGTGCCGTCACGGGATTCATGGCACAAGGGCACGGTAACGACCTCCGGCAAAGGCGGCAGAATGCCATCGCGGGAGAAGTTCTCGATGTCGGATTTCGTGAACCGGGAAATCGCGATGATCCTGGAGGCGCGGCTGATCACGCGACGATTGTCGCCGATGAAGTTCAAGGGAAACGGCTTGGGGTTCTGCGGCGAGAAATCATGCAGCGGGAACATGTCGTGCAACAGCGGAATGAACTCGTAGGACACACCGGCATTATCGAGCGCATTCAGAGCCGCGACCATGTGTTTCGGACGCCCCGTTGAAACGAGCGTCTTGCCGTTCATGTCCAGCTCTTCGAGCGACAGCTTCGCGCGTCGCCACCGGGACCGGTTGATCCCGCGAATGAGCATTTGCGCGAGCGGCAGCAGGGCGTCGCGGACCCGGTTCCTGGAATAGAACGTCTTGCGCAGGTGATGTATCTGCCTGACGCCTTTCGGGATGTTGAGCTCGACCCGGCCGCTTTCGGCGTCGATGCTCGGATGGACCTCGTAGAAGGTGTCATGCGCGTGCGAGAAGATCGCGAAGCGCAGATCCGGATCCGCCAGGTGAAGCTCGCGACCGATTTCCTCGACGACGCGAACGATGCCGTAATAAGGGTATTTCCCCGTGGAGGCCACGAACACTTCCGTCAGGTCATAGACGACATTGGCCATGGGGAATTTTCTGATCCTTCGTGTCCTCCGCTATCTGATACGGGATAGGAAGAAGGAGTTACAACCAATCGGGTGAGGGGTCGCGTCTTATCGGCTTAAATTCTCCTGCCCGGGTGACGGTCGAGGCTCGTCACCGGGGCGCATGACAATCCCGCCCGGTCAAGCGAGACAAACCTCATCCCAGAAGACATGCCGCCGGGGCGTCCTTCCCCCGTGACCGGCAACCGGTGCGCCGTTACTTGCACAGGTGCGCGGCCTTATCCGCCGACAGCCGGTATGCAAAGCTTCCAGCAGCAGAGCTGGCGGAGACGATTCCGATGACATCGCGTGAGCCCGTCAGCGTCACCGGCGCGCCGGATGTTCCCGGGGGCAGGGGGCAATCGAGCCGCATCAGGGTCTCTCCGGACATGGATTGAACCGAACAGGCGGTTTTCTGCAGCGCATGCGCCCTCGGCGCGCCGTATCCCTGCACCTCCACCCGTGTGCCCGGCGTCGGGGGCGCGTCGGTCAGGCGAAATCCGTCAGGATCGCCTTCGAAGCCGCACAGGGCGGCGATGTCGCGCCCCTTCATGATCCGGTAGGACGTGGCCGGTGTCCGGATATGTTGCTCTAGCCGACCGGTCTCGTATCCCAGCAGGATATGAACGGTATCGGTCCGTACTTTCGGCAGGCAATGCGCGGCCGTGACCACCTGTCCATCCCGCGTGGCGAACCCCGTGCAATACCCTCTCGTCTTGAAACCGGCATGATTCAGCCGGGCGATCCGGGGGTCGGGGGGGATGCGGGTCTCGCCCCACGCGCCGGGTCCGCCAACAAGGATCAGGGCCATGCAGACAAGGACCAAGCGGCGCACTGCTGGTGGCACGAGACGGGCTGTATTCAGGAAACGGATCGCTTTATTCCCTGGGCAATCTGTCATATGGCTCCCCCTTGTCAAAGGACACGCGAGCTTGAACGGGATCTGTGCGGGTTTGGCGGCGTAGCGGGCCTTCCGGTCCTTGATACAGGAACAAGATGGCATGGTTTTCAGCAGATTCCGCAAGGCCAAACCTCTCTTTTCCGAAAAGGACCGCGAGAACCTGCGCTGGTTCTGGGACAACTACCTGAAAAGCAAGTCCCCGTGGCTCCTGGTGGTGCTGGGCACAATCCTGGTCCAGGGCGTGGCCTACCAGCAATTCCTGGCCCTGACGGAAACCGGCCTGCGGGTGATTTTCGAAAGCGGCAGCGCCTGGGAGCTTGCCCGCGTTTGCGTCATCGTGTTCCTCCTGTTCGCCGTGCGCGGGGTGATGTCCTATCTCAGCCCGCGGCTGTCGGTCTGGCTGGCCAGCAACGCGGTGCTGGAGATGCGTGACGACATGATCGACCACCTCATGCGCCTGGACCTGGCGTTCTTCGAGCGGACAAAATCGGGGCATATCATTCTGCGGCTGGTAAACCAGGCGCAGGAGCTGAGCACCTTTGTCGGCCAGGCAACGGTCAACGCGATCCGGGATGCGGTGACGGTCCTGATCGTCTCGGGGTATCTCATCTATCTCGCACCACAGCTGTTCCTGGCGGCGGTCATGGTCATCCCGGTCATCATCATGATGATGATCCTGGTCTCGGAACGCATCAAGCATATCCAGGCAAACGCAGAAGCCGCCTTGGGAAATTACATGACCGGCATCGAGGAAATGGCCGGCGGGATGCGCACGGTAAAGATCGCCAGCCAGGAACCGAGCGAGAAATCCCGCATGCAGAAGGCGGCCCGGGATATCCGCAGCCTTTCGATCCGGCTGCAGGCGGCGCAGGCCCTGGTTCTGCCTTCGATCGATTTTTCGTCGGCGTTCGTCTACGTGCTCGTGATCGGGGGCGGGGGGTACATGGCGCTGCACGCCGAGTATGCCCTCGACAGCGCCGGCGTCATCACCTTCCTGCTTGGCCTCGTGCTGCTTTTCGATCCGGCCAGGATGGTTGCGCAGTTCTTCGCGCGGCTTCAGGCAAGCCTGATTCTGCTCGACGGCGTGCGCTCTCTTTTCCGGGAAACGCCGACGATCACGGATGCCCCCGATGCCGTCGAAGAGTTTGATCGGGAAGGTGATATCGTCTTGCGGGACATCACTTTCGGCTATTCGCCAAGAGCGCCGCTTTTCAAGAATCTCAACATGACGTTCCAGGGGGGCAAGACAACGGCCATCGTCGGGGCGACGGGTTCCGGCAAGACCACGATCCTCAGCCTGATCGCGCGTCTCTACAACGTCAAGGGCGGAGAGATTTCCATCGGGGGTCAACCGATCGACAAGCTCAAGATCCACGCCCTGAGAAATGCGTTCTCGGTCGTGGCGCAGGATATCGTCATCTTCAACAACTCGATCTGGGAAAACATCCGATACGTCAGGCCCGATGCCAGCGAAGAAGAAATCTGGGCCGCCGCGGAAAATGCGGCGATCGCGGACCTGATCCGGGACCGGGGGGATGCGCCGGTCGGCCCCAAGGGGGCCCAGCTTTCCGGGGGGCAAAAGCAGAGAATTGCCATTGCCAGGGCGTTTCTACGCTCGGCACCGATCCTTCTGCTCGACGAGGCGACCTCGGCTCTTGATCAGCGCACGGAGCAACGTATTCGCGAGACGCTGTCCAGGCTCACGCATGAAAAAACGACGGTCGTGGTGACGCACCGCTTGTCCTCGGTCACGGAAGCTGACTGGATTTACGTGATGGAAGGCGGCCAGGTGGTTGAAGAAGGCACGCACAAGGAACTCATCGCCGCAGGCGGGCTTTACGCCTCCATGTACGAGGCGCAAAAGCGCGGATACGATTAACCTCCTGGCCAATGAGCCGAGCAGCACGATGATATACCAGCATGACAGTTGTTTCCTACGCCCAGAACTTTGAAGACATCATGCTCCTGAGGGCGTTGGATGATGTCTCCGAGGGCTTCTATATAGACGTCGGAGCCTGCTCCCCGGATGCCGACAGTGTCACCCGGCTGTTCTACGACAGGGGCTGGCGGGGGATAAACGTAGAGCCGCATCCGGGGCACCTTCAACAGCTTGAAAGCAAGCGTCCGGATGACACGAACCTGGGCGTCGTCGTGGCCGGGAAAAGCGGAACCGCCCTCTTCCACCAGGTGGGCGATACCGGGTTGTCCTCCACGAACCCGGAGATTGCCAGAACCCACGAAGCAACCGGTCTGCCTGTCACCGAGTTAGAGGTTCCAGCGACAACGCTCCGTGACTTGTGGACCGCGCATGTCCCCGAAGGGCAGGCTGTTCATTTTCTCAAGATCGATGTGGAGGGGGCAGAGGCCGATGTCCTCGCCGGGGGTGACTGGGAAGCCCACAGACCGTGGATTCTCGTCATCGAGGCGACCGCCCCCAACAGTCAGACCCCAAATCATGCCGAATGGGAAAATGTCCTGTTGGAGCACGACTACAGCGTTGTCTACCGGGACGGGCTGAACCGGTTCTACCTCGCGAACGAGCATCGGGAGCGGGCAGGGGCGTTTTCGGCGCCGCCCAATGTTTTTGACGATTTCACCCTGTATTCGCAGGTTCTCATCGAGCAGCAGGCACGCGCGCTCGTCACCGAGGCACGCGGCCTGCGCGAGATACTGGAGCAGCAGCAGCAGAAGATCGCGAAACTTCGGGGTGAGCTTGCCAGGGAAAAGAACAAGCGGGCCGATCTCGAAAGGGAGGCCCGGCACCTCACGCGGCCTCTTTGGCGGCGCATCCTGTTTCACACGGGCGGAAAGCCCCGGCGGCTCTTGTGGCGAGCGCTGTTTCACAAGAACGGGAAGCCAAGAGGCGTGTTCCGTGACCTGGTTCTCCAGAAGGATGGAAAGCCAAGGGATGTCTTCTCTCAATGGATGACGAGCCCGGAGTACCAGGCGCTCCCGCGGGCCATCAGGTTGATCCATCAATCGGACGACGGCCCGCCCTATGAGCAGATGTCGGTAAGGTCCCGGTATTTTTTCGATCGTTTGAGTGCGGGACAGGACCAATAGATGCGTATCGTTATCGACTTCCAGGGCGTCTCGGAGACGTGGCGCGACACGCCCGCTGAACGCCGGCAGATGGACTTGCTCCGTGGTATCGCACAGGGCGGCACGGGGCATGACATCGTCGTGGCCCTTGCCGCTTCTGACAAGCAGCTTGTCAGGGATGTGCGGGCGCTTCTTGGTGACGTCCTCCCCCGGAGCGCGCTTCGCACCTGGAGTGCGCCTGACCCGGGTGCACCCGGGAGCGCCGACACCCTGGCGCGCCGTGAAAGAGCAGAGCTCATCCGCGAAGCGTTTCTGTCCTCCCTCGCGCCCGATCTCGTTTTGGTTAACGGCTTTCATGCAGGTCACGACGACCGCAGCGTCGCGAGCATTTCAAAACTGGTATCCCTGCCGACGGCCGTCATGGTTTATGCGGCTGAAGAGGACACATCTTCGGGCCCCAAGGCCGGAATGCTGGAGCAGGTTCGAAACAGGCTGCGCACCGTATTCCAGGATCCCAGGGCGCTCTGGAGAGGAACGCCGGAACCGGGCCGGTCTCGCAGGCCCGGATCTTGCCCGGGCTTCACGGACGAAAAGCGGGAATGCCTCGAAAAGGCCGACCAGGTCTTCCTGATCGGCAATGATCCAGACCCGGGGCGTCTCCTGGCCGAGACTGGCGACGGCTTGAGGGTCACGACGTTCAACCTGGCCGATACCAGCCTTGAGCAAATCGCACAGGGCCTGCTGGAGAAAAGTGAAGAGCTCGGGCGCCAAGACGCCCGGCCTGGCGCGGAACCTGTCGCGCACCGCGAGAAGCTGGCCTATGTTTCACCCTTGCCGCCGGCAATGTCCGGCATCGCGGAATACAGCGCACAGCTCGTCCCGGAACTCGCCCGGCACTACGAGATCACCCTGGTTTCCAATCAGGAGCATATCGACCTCCCGGACCTAGACCCATCCATAGAGATCCGGGGCGTCGACTGGTTTCACCGCAACAGCGGGAATTTCGATCACGTGCTCTACCATTTCGGAAATTCCCCGATGCACGGGTACATGTTCGATCTTTTGCGCAGCATACCCGGCGTGGTCGCGCTGCATGATTTCTTTCTGCTCGATGGCCGGGCGCGGTATAATCCGAACCATCTCCGGGACGTTGTTCTCCAGGGATATGGCCTGCAACAGTTTGCCGCCGCCGCGCGCTCCGGCAAGGGCAGGCCGGACCCATCGAGCCTGCCGGGAAACCTGGACGTTCTTCAGAATGCGACAGGGGTCATCGTGCACAGCGACCAGCCCTTTCAGCTGGCGCAGGAGTGGTACGGGCCCGAGGCGACAAGAGGCTGGCACAAGGTGCCGCTTCTGAGACCGTCTGCGGATTACACACCTTCGGACAAAGTGGCGGCACGCAAGAAGCTCGGGTTCTCGGAAGACGACCTCGTCATCTGCAGTTTTGGCCACATCGTGCCATCCAAGCTTGGGCTTTCCATCCTTGAGGCCCTGCAAAACGCGCCCCTGGCCGAAGACCCCAAATGCACGCTCGTGTTTGTCGGCGATGCCGAGGAGAAATACGAGCATGAGCTGCGTCAGGCGGCGAGCGATCTTGGGGCAGCCCGCTTCAAGATAACAGGATGGGTGAGCTCGGACACGTACCGGGAGTATCTGCTTGCAGCAGATATCGCGGTTCAATTGCGCGGCAACAGCCGGGGAGAGACCTCCGCCTCCGTTCTCGACTGTCTGAACTTCGGTGTTCCAACCATCGTGAATGCTCATGGGAGCATGCGCGAGCTCGATCCCGAGTGTATCTGCCAGATTGCCGATCCGGTTGATCAGGCAGAGCTTGCAGAGGCGCTGAAAGACCTCGCATCCGATCCATCACGCCGCGACCGCCTCGGGGCGCGCGGCCGCCAGATGATCAGGGCACAGCATGGCCCGATGGTCTGCGCAGAGCTTTATCACAAGGCCATTCAAAGCGCGGAGAACGCCAACGGAAAGGCGGTGGCCCGCCTGCCCGACAGGCTGGCCGCACCCGGCCTGGAGAGGCGGGAGACCGCGTCACTGGCACAGTCCCTGGCGCAGAGCTTTCCGCCTCATCCCCGCCGTCCCAGCCTGTTTCTCGATGTGAGCGTGGTAGCGGACAACGATATTCATACGGGCATCCAGAGAGTGGTGCGGTCCGTTCTCCAGGCCCTGCTGTTGAGGCCGGATATTCCGTACCGGGTTGTCCCGGTGCGCTTTACCAATGATGGCGAGTATCTTGCAGCCTACGCTTATGCCCAGAAGCTCATGGATATTTCCCTGGGCGGGGTGCAGGACGAAATCATCGATGTCTATCGTGACGACCTGTTCGTCGTGCTCGACCTGGATTTCCGGTACAACACGCTCCGGCGCGAAGTGTTTGAAACCTTCCAGAACAGGGGCGCGCGTATCTGGCACGTTGTCTATGATTTGCTGCCCGTCAAGCTCCCTCAGTACTTTCCAAGCGGCGCGCCGGCCAACTTCTCGGACTGGCTGTCTCTGGTCGGCTCGTTCGATGGAGCCATCTGCATCTCGAAAGCCGTTGCAGACGATCTGAAGGGCTGGCTGAAAGAGCATTCGACGGATAACAGAAAGCTCCCGGATGTCGGCTGGTTCCATCTTGGCGCCGACATAGAGAACTCCCGTCCAACGACAGGCTTGCTGCCCGACGCGGACAGCCAGCTGGCCCAACTGGGACAGAGGCCGACCTTTCTGATGGTGGGAACCATCGAACCGAGGAAGGGCTACGCACAAACGCTGGATGCGTTCGAGATGCTATGGGCAGAGGGCATAGAGGCCAACCTGGCGATCGTCGGCAAGGAGGGGTGGGATGTGGACCCGCTGGTTCGGCGGCTCAGAGAGCATTCCGAGCGTGGGGCCCGGTTGTTCTGGTTCGACAATATCAGTGACGAGTACCTCGAGCGGATCTACCAGGCCAGCACCTGCCTTATTGCCGCAAGCGAAGGGGAGGGGTTTGGACTTCCACTCATCGAGGCCGCACAGCACAAGCTTCCGATCCTGGCGCGCGATCTTGCGGTGTTCCAGGAAGTTGCCGGCGATCATGCCGTGTACTTTACCGGTCTCGAGGCTGCAGACTTGGCCGATGCGGTCCGGGACTGGCTGACAGCATGGCAAAGTGACCAGGCAGTGGCGTCCGACCGGATGCCCTGGCTGACATGGGAAGAGAGCGCCGCGCAGCTCTTAGGGGTGATCACACCCAAGTAGGCGTCACCTGTCGCGAAGGAGAATATCGATGTCGAGCAAACATTCAGGCCTGCGCGGTATTCTCTCGGCGGTCACAAGGCGCCGCGCGTCCGGGCCGAACTCTGCCAATGAGAGAACGGCCCGGGATGTGCCGCCCATCGACCTGGCCCAAGCGCTTGGGCCACGCAATGACGCGCGGGCGACGCGTGACTGGATAGAAAGAATGGCCGCGCATTTCCTGGGGCCAGATGTCGATCCGGGCCTGATCGACGAGATCGAGGAAAGAAACCTGACCATTGCGCAGATGGAAGAGGCGCTTTTGGCCCATGACGATCAAAAGCTGTCTGGACCCATCATATCCAGGTACGACCGTAGTGCGGGCCAGCGCATGCACTTTACGAGCGATCGCATGTTGATCTACATACCCGCCGCCAAAATCGTGTTTTGCCCGATTGGAAAGGTGGCCAACACGGCCGTCAAAGGCTGGGCGATTGAGCTGTCGGGACGACAAGTGGAGTCCGAAGGCGCAATACACCGCAGTATCGATCAACAGGACGTGCCTTTGCAGGTGCAGGCATGGACAAGATGGCGGTTCGACCAGGTTTGCCAGGACCCGAAATGGGCCTTTGTTGCCCTGGTCCGGGATCCGGCCCTGCGCCTGGTCAGTGCATATTGGGACAAGTTTGTCATACAACGCGCCTTCGAGAACACGCTGCAACATACCCGGCCCGTGCTCGAATGCGTCTACGGGACAGAAAATCTCCGCGAAGAGGACGTGGAGAAGGGCATCACGTTTCGTCAGTTCTGTCAGTACCTGGACGCGGCGTCGCGGCAAGCCGTGGATTCACACTGGGCACCCCAATACCAGTACCTGGAAAACTTCCACTGGGACCGTCTATTCAATCTCGACCGCGTGCAGGATTTCGAGAGATTTGTCAGAAAGCGCTGCGCGCCCGAGTATCGCGGGTTTCCTCTTGGCATGAGAAACGCTGTGCCCAAACACAAGGGCAACAAGCGGAATGTAGAGCCATTGGTCGATGTCTTGCCGAACGAGCTCTTGTCCATGTCGGCAAAGCGCCCGTCGGTCCATGCCTTCCTGACGCCTGACATAGAGAGATTTATCTCGAACTATTATGCGCTGGACTATGTCCTGCTGAATGCTGCGGGTCGAACCCGTACCTGGCCGCTTGGCTCAAGATTCTGAAGCCGGGCAAGAAGGCCCGCTTCCGCGCGGTCCTTTCCGGCCATCAAACCCTGTAAACTGTCGCTCGGCTCACCTTGAAGGTGCGCGCGATCTCGGCCACTGACCGGCGCTCCTGGTCGCGCATCCGGATGATTTCCTGCCTGGCCTCTTCAGACAGGGCGCGAGGCCGGCCCCCTACCCGACCCCGGCGCTTCGCCGCGGCCAACCCTTCCCTTGTCCGTTCGACGATGCGCTCCCGCTCGAACTCGGCAATTGATCCGAAGACATGAAAGATGAGCCGTCCGGTCGGCGTCGTCGTGTCGATATCCTCGGCCAGCGATCGGAACCCTGCCTGCTTCTCCCGGATGGTTTCCACCAGATCGATAAGATCCCTGAGCGATCGGGCCAGGCGGTCATACTTGGTGACCACGATCACATCGCCCTCGCGAATCTGCTCGAACAACCTCTCGAGCTCTGGCCGCTGGCGCGACTTTCCCGTTCGCTTCTCCTGGAACACGCGTTCGGCTCCCGCCTCCTTCAAGGCGTCGATCTGGGCAAAGAGGCTCTGGTCTTCCGTCGAGACCCTGGCGTATCCGAAAATCATGATCTCACTGTATCAAAAACGTCTCAAAACCAAAATGGTTTTGGACAGCGTTTTTGCAGCATCTCGCGGCCTGAAAAACAAGGAGGTGCCAAGAATGTCTCACAAACGACCGTTTTTGACCGATCCGCATATTATCCATGTTGCCTATGGTTGCGCGGCTCAATCGAAAGAACCGCTGTCTGATTGATATTCTACAGATTGGGGAGCAGTATAGAATTTGCGGTAGTTCGGATGGAATCGTGAGACATCGGGAGAGCATGGTTTGCCGCGGTTGTGGCGGAACTGGGATAGTAAAGCATGCAGACGGTCGTACTGTGTGCATGTGCCCTACATGTGGAATGATACTTCACGAAGGTCGACTAGAGGTGAGTGGCTCAAACCATGAAGAAGTCAAAGAGGTCGCTGAGGCGCTTTCGAAAACAGCTCAGGAGTATATCAAAGTGGGGGAACACTTAAACAATGCGAAGGGGCTGCTCTATCTGATAATTGGGGGCACGCTGATTGCAGCGCTTTGCTTTATTGGCGCGGGTCTCACACTTGTGTACCTCGGCGCAACGGGCCAATCCACGGTGGAGATCTTTGGTTCGACTATCAAGTCCGAGAATGCCGGCATAGTAAGTATCTTCTTTGGAGCAGTGACGTTGGTCATCCTGTTCCGGCAAGCCATGCAAAAGATTGAGGCAATACTCCGCATTCAGCGTGGCCCCGACGATCGATAGTCAAACCGGCGATGCTGGCCATAGTTCTCCTAAGAGTTGCAGCTTCGATATCGACCTCAAACGGCCGTTTATGAGACGAAAAGCCGTGCCGGTCTGGGCATTCGCCCCGCAGGCAGCCGCCGAAGCTCTTGAAGACATTATCCGGCACCGGCTTTTCGGCATGATGTGGTCACGTTGACCTTTCAATCTTCCGGCATCAGGATCGCGTTGCTGGTCACTCACTTCCTGCGTCTTGCGCACCCTTAAGGCGGGATCGATTATGTTTATGCCTGAAGTCTTGCGCCGGGTCAGGAGGTTTGTCTCTGGAGACCGGAGAATGCAGAAGACCTCGATGGGTGATCATGCTCCGCCATGGCCCTTGTTCATTCTGGGCATGCCCAAATCGGGCACGACATTCCTGACCCACTCGCTCTTGGAGTGTGGGGCCGCACGCGACTACAAGAGCCTGCACAAGGAAATACACCTGTTTTCTTCGAGGACGGCAGAGCCCTCGGCGGAGGCGTTTTTTGCCCATTTCGAGAGTAATTCAAAAGCAGAATGGGCCTGTGACGCGACGCCGACATACATCTTTGATCCGTCCGCGATCGAGAGGATTCATGCAGCCTTCGATCCCGCACCATTGTTCATCATCTGCTTGCGCGAACGGGTCGACCAGATTTTTTCCTGGTATGTCCATTTCACGCTCAACAGGCTTATCCCTGATTTCTGGGCAAAGAGCGATTTTGCCGAGATACAGGAGCCAGACCTCTTCGGGCCGTTGCCAAACTACCGGGCGATGTTTGCGCGCTCCGCGCCCGGAATAAGACGGTGCATAGAGCTTTTCGGCCGTGAGCGCATTCTGACATTCAATCATCATCGGGACTATTCTGCCGAGTCCGGGTTCTGGGACATCCTTTCAGACAGGATCGGGTATCCATGTCCGCCTCATCCCACGGTCAAATGGCACCAGGACTTTCTTCCCGAGGCGATTTATTTCGAGGCGCCGACAGAGAGATTTATAGATGGTCGGCTCTATCAATTTGCACAGGGCGACCTGCTTGTCGTCGCGGGCCATGCTTCACGGCTTTACAGAGACGTTTCTCCCGACCGGGGGCACGCTGTCATGGACGGGTGTGCGAAGATGATGACCAGCCTGGAAGACGGCACCATCTCGGTGATCAAGTCGATCATCTATGATGATTTCCTTGAATCCCTCGACCTGCTGGATGTTCCGAGAGAACAAATGCCACCCCCCTCGACAAGAACCCTGAAGCGCGCGCAGTTGCCTCAGACGGCACTCGATGACGTGTCATCGAGACCTTTTCACTGGACAGCAGGTCAGTCGGAACCGCGCGTTTGAAGCGGGGAACGGGAGCAGCAGAACACAGAGGCGTGCCGGCACGCATGTTCCAGCCGTCACGGCTTATCCGGCACGCTCGCATAACGACTTGCGATGATAATCGAGCACGGATTTCAGCATGTCGACGGTATCGTATTTCGGCGTCCAGTTGACCGCATTCCGCAGAGCAGACGCATCCCCGATAAGCTTTGGCACCTCGCTTGGACGAGACAAAAGGTGCGCCTGCGGCTCGATCTTAACATCGACACGGCTCTGCGAGATGAGGATCTCGACGAGTTCGTATATCGGTCGCGCATGCCCGGAGGCGACATTGAATATACAGCCCGGCTTGAGGTGGTCGCTTGCTTCTATCACCCTGGTGTAGGCACTGACCACGTCCCGGACATCCAGGAAATCCCGGGCAGCTTCGAGATTGCCGACTTTCAAAACCGGGGCCTGCAACCCGGCTTCGATCCGTGCGATCTGTGCTGCAAAGGACGGTATCGCGAAGGTTTCCGGGTGTCCCGGGCCCGTGTGATTGAACGGCCTGAGCCGCAGGCATCGCAGCCCGCGCCCTGCAAGCACTTCGAGCGCAAGATCTCCCGACGCCTTGGTCACGGAATACATGTCCATGGGGGCCAGTATGTCTGTCTCGCGCAGCGGGCCGTTGTTCGCAGTGCGCCCGTAAACAAGCCCCGAGCTTGCATGAAGAAGCCATGTCTCCGGCAGCTCCTCGAGAATAATCCTGCCGAGGGCCTCAACCGCGGACGCATGGATGTTCCATGCCTCGGCAACCTTGCCTTCCACTTCGTTGGGTGAGGAAATGCCTGCCAGGTTCACGATGTGGGTGGGGCGTTCGCGTATCAACAACTCCCGAACCGCACGAGCGTCGGTCAGGTCGAGCGCGATTTCATCATGTCTCGGAGTGCGCGCGGTGGCGATGATACGGGCGGTTGCGCCGAAATGCGCTTCCAGATTTTCCAGGAGGTGCCGGCCAACGAATCCACTGGCACCAATCAGCAATATGCACCGCGTCCGATCCGTCATTGAAGGACGCTTGCAGCCATGCCGTGATGCAGATCAGCATTCACCATTTTCACCTGTCTCCTGTAGCGAGATCGCTGATCTCCCGCGGGGGGCGGGCGTGCGCTTATCGCCTGCTCTGGCTGCCTCGGGAAACACGTGGACCGCTCTGCTTCCGGTTTCGAGGTTCTTACATATCCGCGGTCTTCTGTTGTCAAGGCGGCAGGCAACGATCCTGCCATGCATCGCTTCAGTCGCCAGATGTCCCCGTCCGGTCTGCACCTGTCCGGGCGCTCCGCTGGCAACGTTCACTCTTCGATCAGGCTCTTGCGGACCGCGTCGAGCAGGGGTGACGCGATGAAATTCAACACCGTCCGCTCCCCCGTCGTGATGATGACATCGGCCGGCATCCCGGCCGTCAGGCGGCCTTCGATGTCCTTGGGGACATCTTTGTCATCCACGTCGATACGGGCCAGGTAATAGGGCATCTCCTGGGGGTTTTCCGGCGTGATGACGTCATTGGAAACGGATTCGACCTTGCCCAGCATGATCGGTGTGAGTTTCGTCTTGAAGGCCGTGAACCGGACCTCGGTCTCGAGCCCCGGTGACACGTTGTCGATATCGCGTGGCGACACCCGTGCGTTCACGATCAGCTCTTCGTTCTCGGGAACCAGCTCCATGAGGACATCGCCCGCCCTGATCACGGATCCCACGGTGTGAACCTTCAGGTTCTGGATCGTGCCGGACCCGGGGGCACGGATCTCCGTGCGGCCGAGAATGTCTTCGGCGACCGTTTTCCGCTGTTCGAGTTCCGATATCTCGGAGCGGACTTCTTCCAGTTCGGAATTGGCGCGCTCGCGGTATTCCTGCTCGATCTGGAGCGCCTCCAGCTCGGTTTCGCTGATGACGTTGCGGGCTTGTGCGATTTCGGAAATCACCTGCCCGAGGGACGCCTCGATCTGGATCATCTCGTCTTCGCGCTGCGACAGGACATTGCTCTGAACCAGGCCTTTTTCCTGGCCGCTGCGCATCCGTTCGACCATGTGGCTGAAGTTTTCGACGCGGCGTTCCAGGGCGGATTTCTGAAGCTCGAGCCCCTCGATCTGTTCCTTCGTCTGATCGACCCGGCTGGACAGGATGTCGGTCCGGGATTTCATGATGGAGCGGCGGGCCTTGAAGCGATCCCTCTGATCCGCAATCACCGCCTTCAGGTCTTTCGATGCGGTATCGGGGTCAATGTCGTCCGGCAAGTCGATCCGGTCCGCCATCTTGCGTTCTGCCAGGAGGCGGGCTTCGGCGACCCGGGCCATGTTCAGCCGGGTTTTGATGACCTCGAGGTTGGAGTATGCCTCGACACCGCTGAGGCGCAACAGGACGTCGCCTTCATTGACCATGTCGGCCTCTTTCACGCGGATTTCTTCCACGATCCCGCCTTCGAGGTGCTGCACGACCTTGCGGTTGCCCTCCAGAGAGATCGTGCCCGGCGCGAAGACGGCGCTGTCGAGCTTGGCGACGGCGGCCCAGCCCCCCAATACGCCGAACGTGATGAACACGATCGCGTATCCCATGATGGCAATCGGTTTCGGGCTCGGTTTGATGGCCATGTACGGCACGTCCTTGTGTGGCTTGGTCCGGTTCCGATATTGTCCGGAAACCCGTTTTTACAAGCGGGCGCTGTCAGCTCTCATCCTTTTCGGATGTGGACAGCTGAACCACCGCGGGCGAGTTCCCGGACGCGGCTTTCTGCGCTTTTTCCGCAGCCGGCGCGGCTTGCGGCTGTTGAAAGAAGTCCTTGGTCAGGCCGAATTTTTCGACTGTTCCGTTCATCAGCATCAGGGTCTTGTCGGACAGGGCAAGCAGATTGGTCTTGTGGGTTACCAGAACGACGGTCTTGCCCATAGCCTTGAGTTCCTGGATGCAGGAAACGAGCGCTTTCTCGCCCATGCTGTCCAGGTTGGAGTTGGGCTCGTCCAGAACCACGAGGCTGGGATAGCGATACACGGCCCGGGCGAGGCCAACGCGCTGCCGTTGCCCGCCGGACAGGAACATGCCGCCATCGCCGACATTGGTCTCATAGCCATTGCTCAGCTTCTGGATCATGTCATGCGCGCCAGCCAGGGTAGCGGCGGCGACGACATTGGCGTCCTCCGGATCGTCTTCGAACCGTGAGATGTTTTCAGCGACAGACCCGCCGAAGAGCTTCACATCCTGCGGCAGGTAGCCAAGGTAACGCCCGAGCTGTTCGGGGTCCCAATGGTGCATCTCGGTCCCGTCCAGACGCACGGCACCGGCGGCCGGCGTCATGGCCCCGACAAGATGCCGGACCAGAGAGGACTTGCCCGATCCGCTGGGGCCGATGATCGCAAGCACTTCCCCCTGGTTGATGGAGAAGCTGATCCCCCTGAGCAGCGCGTCCCGGGTGCCCGGAACGGTCGCGAACAGTTGCTCTACCTTCAGGTTTCCCTTTGGCTCCGGCAGTTCGGTCCGCTCTTCCTGTTCCGAGATGTTGGCGAATAGTTGCTTCAGCCGCTTGTGGGAGGACCGCGCGTTGACGAACTGCTTCCACTGGCCGACGGCCTGTTCCACCGGCGCCAGCGCGCGCCCCATCACGATCGACGCCGCGATCATGATGCCGGGCGAGATAAGCTGCTGGATGGCCAGCAAGGCCCCTGTCCCCAGGATGGCCACCTGAAGGCTCATGCGCACGAATTTCGACGACGCCATGATCGAGCCGGCGCGATCGCTGGCCTTTGCCTGGTGGACCAGCATGTCGTCATGCTGGTTGAGCCAACGCTTGGTCAGTTGCTTTTCCATGCCGAGCGCGCGGATGACCTCGGCGTTCTGCATGGTGGTGTTGACGAAATGGTTGGCCCCCTGCGACGCCTTGCTGGCATCCTGCAGGGCGTTGCGGGTCGCGAATTCATTGGCGAGCGCCAGGCCAAAGATGATGACGGCCCCGATGGTCGCCACGAGGCCCAGCCACGGATGGAACGCGAAACACAGGGCGAGAAACAGCGGCACCCAGGGCGCGTCGAAAAACGCGAGAATCCCCTGCCCGGTCATGAATTCCCGCACCTTGTCGATATCGCTCAGGGCGACCTGCGCATTGCTGCCCGGCAGGGCTGTCTGCTGCTTGACGACACGGTGGAACACGGGATTCGCGAGAACCTCGTCGAACTGCATCCCCGCGCGCACCAGAAGGCGCGAGCGTGTGAATTCGAGCAACCCGTAGCTGACCAGCATGGCAATCGCGATCGCCGAGATCATGATCAGGGTCATCTCGTTCCGGCTCGACAGCACCCGGTCGTAGATCTGCAGCATGTAGATCGGGCCGACGAACATCAGCAGATTGGTGAAGAAACTGAAGACGACGGTCGCGATGAACGTGGACCGGAACCTGCCATAGGCTGTCTCGAGCGAGGTTTTCTGGCGCATTTTCACGAAGTCTCCGCAGCCCGGGGCATATGAATTTCGCTATACACTAGCATAGCCTCGAAATTGTTTCCATCGGCACAAGTCATCATCCCGCCTCATTGGCACGGAGAGTGGTATCCGCGCATGCGTTGCCGACTCTGGTCAATTCATCCGCGCCATGTTGGCCGGGGAGTGGTCCGGGGTGATCCAGCCGGGCCAGAAATCGCCGCCCCACCCGGCCTGGCAATAACACTTGTGCAGCACACCCAGCCATTGCCGCAGGGCGTCCCCGGTGAAGGGGACCGCCTCCAGCACATGTTTGCCGCCCTTGAATTCCACGCACAGCCCCCCCTGCCCGTCGCGCAGGCCGATGCTGGTCACGAGCATCGCAACCCCCGCCTGCCGGGCGGTGGTCCCGACCCGGACGGGCTCTTGCGGCTTCAGGGATGCCTCTGCGGCCTGCTGGGTGAATCGCTGCTGCGCCCCGCTTTTCAGCGGCCTGTCCGTGGACACGCCCGACGGCGCGGCGGCATCGATCCGCCTGACCAGTTGCACCACCAGCTTGTTCAGCAAGGGGCGTGTCAGCCACAGGATACGCACGGCCCCGTCATCCCGCTCCAATGAGAGCCGCATGCGGTCCTCAACCGGCACGTAATCCGTGGTAAAGCGCCGGATACCGGTCATCGGGGCGCGCTCCGCCCTCAGCTCGTCTTGCTGGTTTCGGCGGTGAGCATCTCGCTCAGCGAGCGGGCATAGGCGTTGCGCGCCGTCTGGATGACCGCCGCCTCGTTCTTGAGCTCCTCGATCTTGCGATCGCAATAGGACACGTTCTGCACCTGCCGCTTGACGTCGTCCGACAGCTCGTCGGTCTCGTATTCGGTGCCGTCGATGGTGATCTTGGCCATTGGGGGCTGCCCTCTTGTGTGATGAAATCCGTTGGCCGTCCTCTATCCGATGAGGGCGGCCGGATCAACATCATGCACCCTGGACCTGCGTTTCGGAGTCGAAAGACGCAAAATTGGAACACCCCGCCATGCCTGGCAAAATCCGCAGGACCTCAGCCTTCATAGATCTCGCGGATTGGACGGTGTCGTCAGGCAATGGCGAACGGGTCGTCCAGCACGCCGACGAGCGGCATGAGGAATTCGCCGTTCGTCGGGTCCAGCGCATCTGTATAAAATTGATCTGTCGCGCCGATCGCGTCTTCGATGCTCTGCTGTGATCCATCGAACAGTTCCATGACTTCGAGGCCATTCAGAGGGTCCGACATGCCTTTGATGACGGTGAAGTAGATGCCGATATCGACCTTGTTCTCGATATAGTCGATATCCGTGCCTTGCGCCCCGTTGAGAAGTCTCGAAATAAAGACGTCCCGCGGGATTGTCCCCGAATTCAAATGCCCCAGCCAGAAGTCGAAGCCGCCTTGATCGGGATCGCGCCCGAGAACGTTGTTGTAGACTGCCTCGACAAACTCAGCGTTGGACGAGTCGTCCGGGTACAGCGCCCGGGTCTCGTCTGCGGTATCGAACCGGGCGGCGATCTCTTCCAGGGTCCGTCCGTTACTGAACGCCGTCGCCCAGAAATACAGGCCCGTCGCGTCCGGGGCCCGGTTGAAATACGCGATGTAGAGCTCGATCAGGTCCGCGAACTGCGCCTCGTTCAGCGCCACCGGCCCGCCGAACCGATCCAGGTTCATGGGATTGCCCCCCATCGCCGGTATCTCGGTATCGAAGTCCAGGAATTCCATGTCGATGAGCGTGTCGGTGCCGTTGCCATCCGCGCGCCGGTCGGTGAGCGTGGTGCCGCCCGGGCTCAGCGTCAGCGTGTAGCTCGACTGGTCACCGGAATAGACGGCCATGTCCCTGCCCGCCCCGCCCTCAAGCAG
>NZ_JBSXOE010000029.1:0-71672 GCF_056859295.1 Roseovarius sp. B-10
CGATGAAAAGGTGGCGCGCCTGCACCTGGACCGCATCGGCGTCAAGCTGACCGAACTGCGCCCCGACCAGGCGGAGTATATCGGCGTGACGCCGCAAGGGCCGTTCAAGCCCGAGCATTACCGGTATTGAGGGAGGCCAAGCGCGGAGAACTTTCCCTTTGTGCGCGCAAGATCAGCCGCTATCGTTCGCCAAGCGCCATTTTAGGGGCTTGGTGAAACGAGGTGCCGGTGCATCGGCCGGGAATTTGGGAGATTTTTGATGGGAAAACGTGACGATCTGATTGCACGCTATGCGGACGATCTGCGCAACAAGTGCGGAATGGAGCCCGACATTGACCTGCTCACCAAGGTGACAATCGGCTGCGGCCCGGCGATCTACGACGCCGACGCCGCGACGGTGGCGGCAGGGCAGCCCGGGGAGCTCGAAACCGTGAAAAACAATTTTCTCGTCAAGAAGCTGGGCCTCTCCGACACCCCCGCGCTGATGGACGCGATCAACCAGGTGCTGGAGACCTATGGCCGCTCCGAGCGCAACAAGTATCGCGCCGTGGTCTACTACATGCTGACCAAGCATTTCGGCAGGGAATCGGTCTACGGCTGACAGGCTGTCATTTCCGCGACAACGCCCGCCCTCGTGGCGGGCGTTTGCGTTTCGGCTCAGGACGCGCTGCGCAGGTCGCCGGTATCAAGCACCGGCGAGGCGTCGATGTCATCGGCGTCGAGCATCGCCGCCACCCGTTCGAGCGACGCGATAAGTTGCGCCTGTTCCCAGTCCTCCAGCGTTTCGAACTTGCGCACGTAGCGTTGTTGCAGCGCGTCAGGCGCGAGGTTGATCGTGTCGTGCCCGCGCTCGGTGATGAGGATGTTGATCTGCCGCCGGTCGGCCTGTGATTTCTCGCGGGTGACCATGCCGTGCTTGACCAGCTTGTCGACCAGCGAGGTGACGGTCGCCTGGCTCACGCGCATCCGCCGGGCGATTTCGGTCGCGGTGCTGTGGCCGCGCTCGGCCACGATCTGGAGCACGCGGAACTGCACGGCGGTGAGTCCGGCGGCATTGGCCAGCTTGCGCCCATAAATCTCGGTGGCGCGCAGGATGCGCCGGAGCGCGATGAGGCTCTGATCGGTGCGATCCATGCGGTCTCTCCCGTTAATGGACGCGATGGTTGCAAAGCTGTCACTCAATTGCAAATTCTTCCCTCCTTCATCTTTCTCGCCTCGTTAGTCAAAAAAGCTAATCTTTTAAGCTCGGATTTCTTGGCTTTATCGGCATTTTCATGCAGAAAAATAACTATTTTACGGATCAAGGTTGATTTCATAGGCTAAGCAATATAGTTAGTCAATCGAAACAACAGAGGGCCAATGATCCATGCGCCATGCAAGGGAAATTTTCGGGAAAGCCATGCCGTCGCTGCGCAAGCCCGCAGCCGAGGACGGGGCCGATATCTGGAGGCTCGTTCGCGCCTGCAAGCCGCTCGACGAGAATTCCATGTATTGCAACCTCGTGCAGTGCGATCATTTCCGCGACACCTGTATCGTCGCCGAGATGGATGGCGAGATCGTGGGCTGGGTCTCGGGCTACAAGCTGCCCCATGACCCCGAAACGCTATTCGTCTGGCAGGTCGCCGTGTCGGAAACGGCGCGCGGTACGGGGCTTGGCACGCTGATGCTGCGTGGCCTGCTGTCCCGCGACATCTGCAAGGGCGTGACCCGCGTGCAGACCACGATCACCCGCGACAACGCCGCAAGCTGGGCGCTGTTCCGCAAGTTCACCGAGATGAGCGACGCCGCGCTGTCGAGCGCGCCCTACTTCTCGAAGGACGATCATTTCGACGAGCTTCACGACACCGAGTACATGGTGACGATCTCGCTCAAGGCGCGGATGAAGAAGGCGGCCTGAAATCGGCCGCCGCCCGCGCCCCATACCCAATCACATGAAGGAACACGTTATGCCGACTGACAAGTCAGCCGATCTCGAAATCTATGCGCGCCGTGAATCGCAGGCGCGCAGCTATTGCCGCAGCTTCCCCACGTCCTTTGTCAAGGCGCAGGGGTCCGAGCTGACGAATGCCGAGGGCCGCACCTATATCGACTTTCTCGCCGGGTGTTCGTCGCTCAACTACGGGCACAACGACCCCGACATGAAAGCCGCGCTGATCGAGCACATCACTGCCGACGGGATCACCCACGGCCTTGACATGCACAGCGGAGCCAAGGCCGATTTCCTGGGTGCGTTCGAGGAGATCATCCTCAAGCCTCGCGACATGGACTACAAGGTGATGATGACCGGCCCCACCGGTACCAATGCCGTCGAGGCGGCGATGAAGCTGGCGCGCAAGATCACCGGTCGCCGCAACATCATCGCGTTCACCAACGGGTTCCACGGTATGACCATGGGCGCGCTGGCAGCGACCGGCAACGCCGGCAAGCGTGCCGGTGCCGGGCCTGTCTCGCTCCACGATGTCACGCACATGCCCTACGAGGGCGCGTTCGGCGATGGCATGGACAGCCTGAAGATCATCGAGGAGTTGCTCGGCAATCCGTCGAGCGGCGTCGACGCGCCCGCTGCCTTCATCATCGAGCCGGTGCAGGGCGAGGGCGGGCTCAACGCCGCCTCGACCGCCTTCATGCAGGGGGTGGCAAAGCTGGCGAAAGAGCATGGCGCGCTGTTCATTGTCGATGACATCCAGGCGGGCTGCGGCCGCACGGGGACGTTCTTCAGCTTCGAGGAGATGGGGATCGAGCCCGATCTCATCCCGATGGCCAAGAGCTTTTCGGGGATGGGCTTGCCCTTCGCCGCGCTGCTCATCAAGCCCGAGCACGATGTCTGGGGTCCGGCCGAGCATAACGGCACCTTCCGCGGCAACAACCATGCCTTTGTCACCGCGCGCGTGGCGCTTGAGAAATTCTGGAAGGACGATACGTTCCAGAAGGAGATCACCGCCAAGGCCGAGATGCTGCGCGACGCGCTCACCCGCATCGCAGATGGCATTCCCGGTTCCCGCCTCAAGGGGCGCGGCATGATGCAGGGCGTCGATGTCGGAAATGGCGATCTCGCGGGCGAGATTTGCGCGCGTGCCTTTGAAAAAGGTCTCATCATCGAGACATCGGGCGCGCATGATGAGGTGGTCAAGGTGCTTGCGCCGCTCACCACGCCCGAGGACACCTTTGCCCGCGGCCTCGACATCCTCGCCGAGGCCGTGCAGGACGTGACCGAGACACAGAAAATCGCAGCGGAGTGACAAACATGATCGTGAGAGATTTCAACAAGATCGTCGAGGAAGAGCGCGACCGCGTCGTTTCGGATGCGCAATGGTCGAGCGTGCGGATGCTCCTGGCCGATGACGGGATGGGGTTTTCGTTCCACATCACGTTCCTCGAGCCAGGGTCGGAGCACACGTTCGAGTACAAGAACCATTTCGAGAGCGTCTACTGCGTGCAGGGCAAGGGCTCGATCACCGATCTGGCCACCGGCGAGACGCACGAGATCAAGCCCGGCGTGATGTATGCGCTCGACAAGCACGATCGCCACATCCTGCGCGCCGAGGAAGAGCTTGTCATGGCCTGCTGCTTCAATCCGCCGGTGACCGGCAAGGAAGTCCATCAGGAAGACGGCTCCTACGCGCTGGAAGACAGCTGAGAAAGGTCCGGGGCCACGCGCCCCGGAAAGAGGATATGAATTTTCCACAGCACACCGTCGAGAAGATCGGCGGCACATCCATGAGCCGCGTGGCCGAGTTGCTGGACACGCTATTCATCGGGAACCGCGAGGGCACATCGCTCTATCACCGGGTCTTCGTGGTCTCGGCCTTTGGCGGTATCACGAACAAGCTGCTGGAGCACAAGAAATCCGGCACGCCCGGTGTCTATGCGCGGTTTGCGAATGACGATGACGATCACGGCTGGCTCGACGCGCTGACCGAGGTGGGCCATGCCATGCGCGAGGCGCATACCGAGATTCTCGAGCACCCTGGCGATCGCACCATGGCCGACGAGTTCGTGCGCGAGCGGATCGAGGGCGCGCGCTCGTGCCTGTTCGACCTTCAACGGCTGTGCTCCTACGGGCATTTCCGGCTGGCCGATCACATGCTGGTCATCCGCGAATTGCTCTCGGGGCTGGGCGAGGCGCATTCCGCTTTCGTCACCACGCTGCTGTTGCAGCGCGCGGGCGTCAATGCGCGCTTCATCGACCTCAGCGGCTGGCGCGACGAGGCCGAGCACACCCTGTCTGAGCGCATCGCACAGGGGCTGGGCGATGTGGATCTTGCCACCGAACTGCCCATCGTCACCGGCTATGCGCAATGCACCGAGGGACTGATGCGCGAATTCGACCGCGGCTATTCCGAGGTGACATTCGCCCGTATCGCCGCCTGGACGGGCGCGTCCGAGGCGATCATCCACAAGGAGTTCCATCTGTCCTCGGCCGATCCGAACCTCGTGGGCGAGGACGCCGTGCGCAAGCTGGGGCACACCAATTACGACGTGGCTGATCAGCTCTCGAATCTCGGGATGGAGGCAATCCACCCCAAGGCAGCCAAGACCCTGCGCCAGGCCGAGGTGCCGCTGCGCGTGACCAACGCGTTCGACCCCGGCGATCCCGGCACGCTGATCGACGATCAGCCTGCCGACGAGGCGAATGTCGAGATCGTGACCGGCCTAAAGGTCGTGGCGCTGGAGCTGTTCGAGCAGGACATGGTGGGCGTAAAGGGCTATGACGCGGCCATTCTCGACGCGCTCAAGCGGCACAATGTCTGGATCGTGTCCAAGACCTCCAACGCCAACACGATCACCCACTACGTGCACGCCTCGCTCAAGACGGTGCGGCGCGTGGCGCGCGATCTCGAAGAGGTGTTCCCCTCGGCCAAGGTCTCGGCGCGCACGCTGTCGGTGGTGTCACCCATCGGGCGCAACCTTCAAGGGCTCAAGGTCCTGAGCCGCGGGTTGTCGGCGCTGGAGGAAGCGGGCATCGAAGTGATCGCCGCGCACCAGACCCCGCGCGGCGTGGACGTGCAATTCGTTCTCGGCTCCAGAGACATGGAACCGGCGATCACCGCGTTGCACCGGGTGTTGATCGAGGGCGCTGTGGCGCAATTCCCTAAAAAGGCCGCCTGAGCGCGGCAACCCATCAATTTGAAACGAATGCGCGGCACTCCGGGTTTGGAGGGGCCGCGCGTTTGCGGTAAGGTCATCTTGTCAGGGCCAGGATGGCCGGGACCTTCCAAAGAGTTACACGTGTGGTGCGTAGGGAGCACGTGGGGTAGCGGGGGGTGTCGGCCAAAGGGGCAGGCGTCCCCCGTTTGGGTTGCGCCGCCGGGGGCTCGTCACTGCACCCGGATCACCGATTTGTCCACCAGCAGCACGTAGCCGCGCCGGGCGATGTTCTTGACCAGCATCTCGCTCACAAGCTGATTGCCGAGCGCGTCGCGCAGCCGCTTGATCCGCGTGGCACCGGCGGCCTCTTCGCAGTCCTCGGGCCGCCGCCCCGAGATCATCGCCTCGATTTCCGCCCCGCTGAGCACATCGCCGTCGAGCCGCGCCTCGGCCAGAATGCTCAGCGTCTCGAGCGCGGCGTCGGTCAACTTGAAGCCCATGTCGTTGAGATAGACCGTCCGCTCGTCGCGGCTGATAAGCAGCGACGAGACTTGTATGCCCGTCCGCTCGATCTGTGCCATGCGGCGGTTGAGCGTGACCAGCATCACCAGGAACACCAGCGACGCCACCAGCAGCGCCGTGGAGAACACCAGCAACACAAAGATCACCATCCGGTAGCTGACAAGTGTCTCGGAAAAGGCGGTGCCCGATAGCGCGAGGATCTCCAGCAGCTTGATCTCGCCCTCGCCGGTCAGCGCGTCATTCTCGACGAAAATGCGCTCGACCCGCGCGTTGAACGCGTTGGCGTCGGGTAGGCTGAGAAACAGGAACACGGCCGCGAGCGTCAGGATCGCGACAATGACAATCACGCCGATCACCACGACGCGGGTGCTCGACCGGCGCATGTCTGCGGCGGATGTTCCCTGTCCGCGCGGCGTCATCATGCTCGCATGGTCACGTTATTTTTCCTTTTTCGACATGACCTTGAGCAAGGTCAGACCCTGTTTCGCCAGTTGCGCCCTCAGCGCCGCCTCGGCTGCCGAACAGGGTGCGTTGACCGTGGTTACGTCATAGAAAAGCTCGAACGGGTTTTCCCGCTTGGCCTTGTATTCGATCTGGCAAGCCGCCACCGCCGCCTCTGCAATGAGCGTGAAAGCGAGGGCCGGGGCGAGGGTATGAATGATCCGTGTCATGGAGCCAAGATGCGCCAGCGCATGCGGCTATTCAATATCCCGTGACGTGAAATGACCCTGAAAGCGCACGTTATCAGATATCATGGGAGCGATATTGCCTGTCCCTCGGGACCGGGCACATCTTTCGGGGCACGACCTGCGGTCATGGCGGTCTGACACACCTCTCGCACCGCGCTGCCACGTAAACCTGAAAGGAGACACCATGTTTCGCAAGCTTCTCGTTCTCGTCTTCGGCATGGCCCTCGGTGCGGGTGGCGCGCAAGCGGCCACTGCCATCCCTGCCTTGCAGGGCGCCCCGGCCATCGGTGCAGAGGTGACGCTCGTCGGCCACCGCACCCACCGTGCCCACCGCGGCCATGATGCTCGCGGATACCGGCGCGGCTATCGAGACGCCCGGCCCCGCTATCGCGGGCGCGGCTACCAACACCCCCGGCATGGATACTTCCGGGCTTATCGGCACGGCTATCGCGGACGGTATCCGGTCTTTGGCCTACATGACAGCTATCGGCGTGGTCACGGATACGACGGGCGACAGAACCATCTGCGCGACCGCTACGGCAAGTGACTGAATCCGGGGCGTGCCCTGGCCATTCAGTCCCAGTCAAGGAAAGGATCAAACCCATGTTCACCAAGCTCACCGCAACCCTCTTGGCAGGCGCGCTAGCGCTCGCCTCTGCGACCGCCCCGACAGAGGTGCGCGCCGGGAACGACACCGGCAAGATTGTCGCGGGCCTCGCCGTCGGTGCGATCATCGGCGCGGCCATCGCCAGCAACAACAAGAAGCGGCGGCACAATGACGGATATGTCTCGCGTCGGAGCCATGACACCTATGGGCGCGCGCATAACCGTGGCCATCACCGCAGTCACAACCGCGGATACAAGCGCCACAAGGGCTACGGCCACCGGCGCGTCAACCTGCCCGGCGCCTGCCGCGTCCACAAGGGCCATCGGTCTGGCTATTCCGGGCGCTGCCTGAGCGGCTACAACTACAGCTATGCCGCGCTGCCCTCGGCCTGTGCCGTCCGCGTGGGCGGGCGTCACGGGACGATCTATCGCGACCGGTGCCTCAATCGGTACGGATACCACTGAACCGCAGGCCTTCGAGCAGGCACGCGGGGAGGGGCCAATGAGCCCCTCCCTTTGCATTCGTGGCAGGCCCGTGGCATCAGGGCGCATGACAGGCCCCGATTTCACGTACGAGAGCGCCGCGCGCGCCCTCGGTCATGCCCGCATCGCCGGGGTGGACGAGGTCGGGCGCGGCCCGCTCGCGGGGCCGGTGACAGCGGCGGCGGTGATCCTCGATCCGGGGGCCATCCCGGAGGGGCTGAACGATTCCAAGAAGCTGAGTGCGGCGCGCCGCGAGGCGCTGACCGAGGCGATCCTCGCCTCGGCGCAGGTGTCGATTGCCCACGCTACCGTCGCCGAGATCGACGAGATCAACATCCTGCGCGCCGCGCATCTCGCGATGGAGCGGGCGGTCGCCGCGCTCGATCCTTCCCCCGACATGGCGCTCATCGACGGCAACATGCTGCCGCACGGCCTGGCGCTCCCGGCGCGGGCCATCGTCAAGGGCGATGCCGTCTCGCTGTCGATCGCGGCCGCGTCGATCGTGGCAAAAACCTGCCGTGATCGTCTCATGCGGGATTTGGCGCAACAGTTTCCCGGCTATGGGTGGGAGCGCAACGCCGGCTACCCGTCAAAAGCGCATCGCGCCGCGCTCCTAAATCTCGGGGTCACCCCTCACCATAGGCGTTCATTCAAACCGGTGCACAATATCTTGTATCAAGAAAAATAACTAACCCCCTGATTCAAAAAAGAAATTGACCGCGAATCGGCTTTGACTCATTCTTTTGCCAATGAGCAGAGCGCCAAAGGCGCCGGGAACAGAGGCAGAAAATGACAACCAAGACCAAGACCGGGCGCCCCGCCGCGCTCCCTCTCAACACGATTCTTGCCGGGGATTGTATCGAGGTGATGAATGGCCTGCCCGAGGCCAGCATCGACCTGATCTTTGCCGACCCGCCCTATAACCTGCAACTGCGCGGCGATCTCCACCGTCCCGACAACAGCCAGGTCGATGCGGTGGACGACGCGTGGGACAGCTTTGCCAGCTTCGCCGCCTATGACCGCTTCACGCAGCAATGGCTGGCGGCCGCACGGCGCATCCTCAAGCCCAACGGCGCGATCTGGGTGATCGGCTCATATCACAACATCTTTCGCGTCGGCGCCGCGTTGCAGGATGCGGGCTTCTGGATCCTCAACGACGTGGTGTGGCGCAAGTCCAACCCGATGCCGAATTTCCGCGGCAAGCGGCTGACCAATGCGCACGAGACGATGATCTGGGCCAGCCGCGAGGAGGGCGCGAAATACACCTTCAATTACGAGGCGCTGAAATCGCTCAATGACGGCATCCAGATGCGCTCTGACTGGGTATTGCCCCTCTGCACCGGGCATGAGCGGCTCAAGGACGAGAACGGCGACAAGGCGCACCCCACGCAAAAGCCCGAGAGCCTGCTGCACCGCGTGCTCGTCGGCACCACCAGCCCCGGCGACGTGGTGCTCGACCCGTTCTTCGGCACCGGCACGACCGGGGCGGTGGCCCGGATGCTGGGCCGCGATTACATCGGGATCGAGCGCGAAGAGAGCTATCGCCGCGTGGCCGAGAAACGGCTCGCCAGTATCAGGAAGTACGACCGTGACGCGCTCCAGGTTTCCACGTCCAAGCGCGCCGAGCCGCGCGTCCCCTTCGGCCAGCTTGTCGAGAGGGGGATGCTGCGCCCCGGCGAGGTCCTGACCTCGATGAACGGCAAATCCGCCGCCAAGGTGCGCGCCGATGGCACGCTGGTGGCCGACGGGATCAACGGCTCGATCCACAAGGTGGGCGCGCATCTCGAGGGCGCGCCGTCCTGCAACGGCTGGACCTACTGGTGCTTTCGCCGCGAGGGCAAGACCGTGCCCATCGACGTGCTGCGCCAGCAGATCCGCGCCGAGATGGCCGACCGCCCGAACTGACACCCATACCGCCGGTGCCCGGGGCCTGACTTGGCCGGGCGCCCTTGCCTTGCCCCGCCCCCCGTGGCGGGGCGTTTTTCGGTCTCAATAGCCGCGTTCCGGATCGACGACGTTGAAAAGCGGCTCGCCCCGCCGCCAGTGCCCGAGATTGTCAAGAAACAGCTCGAAGGACCGCATCGCCCAGCCCTCCCAGACCGCCGAGCAATGCGGCGACAGGATCACCCTGTCCAGACCCCAGAGCGGGTGATCGCCGGGCAGCGGCTCGGTCTCGAACACGTCGAGCGCGGCGCCGCGCAAATGCCCCGTGCGCATGGTATTCACGAGCGCCGCCCCGTCGAGCACGCCGCCGCGCGACACGTCCACGAGGATCGCATCCGGCTTCATCGCCATCAGCGACCGCGCGTTCACAAGGCCCCGCGTCCCGGACACAAGCGGCACCGACAGCACCACGATATCCGCCTTGCCCCACAGATCGGGCAGTGCATCGGCGGGATGTACCTCGTCCACGTTCTCCATCGGTTTCGGTCGGGCACGGGTGCCAATCACGTTGAGGCCGAACGCCTTGGCCCGCGACGCCACCGCCTGACCGGTATGGCCCAGCCCCACGATCAGCAGGGTCTTTCCCTGAAGCGGCGTCATCAGTCGCGTGCTGTCCCAGTGCCGCGCTGTGCGGTCGGCGGCCATCCCGTCGATGTCGAGCGTGAAATGCAGCACCGACCCGAATACGTATTCCGCGATCATGGGTGCTGCGACCCCGGCGGCGTTGCTGACCGTCACGGTGCCCGTGTCCCACGGTGTCAGATGATCCACCCCCGCCCCGCCCACGGCGATCCAGCGCGGCCCGTGCGCGCCGAGCAGCGCCTCGCGCGGATAGCCCGTGCGCCCGTGGAAGGCGACGGAATAGGCGATATCGGGTCGGAACTCCGCCAGCACCCGATCAAGACCCTCGTAGCCATCATGCCCGCGCGCCTCGATTTCCGGGGCGACCTCGGCCAGCCGCGCTAGCATCGGGGCGGGGTCGCTGGTGTGGACGAGGATACGGGGGGCGTCGGTCATGGCCTGTCCGGTTCGGGGTATACGAGCCCGGCAAGCTGCGAGAATTCCGCGCCCTGGTCAAGCAGCCGCTCGCGCATCTCCCACAGCGCGCCGATCCGCGCCTCCGAGAGCGCGCCCCCGGCCATCACCGACAGCTTGGCTCGGATATCGGCCTCGGGCATCGGTGCCTCCGGCCCGCCCCGCGCGTTGCAATCGCCCGAACGGACTACGCGTCCGTCGCGTAGCCGCACGGTCACGTCAGACCAGCGTCCCTCGGGAAAGCGCGCGGAATGGCGCGGCTCCTCGCGCACGGTGATGCCGGCGTGCATTTCCGCCACGCGCGGATCGCGTAACGCGTCCCCGGTTATCTCCGCCGGGCCGAGGCGGCCATGCACGAGGTAGGCCGCCAGCGCGAATCCCAGCGAATACTGTGCCTCGCTCGTCGTCTCTGGCATCCCGGGAAAGAGGGCCGCGGATTGCGCGAAGGTGGCGACCTCCAGTGCCTCGATCTCCTCCGGTCTGACGCCCTCTTCCTCGACCAGCATCCGCAGGCATTCGAGCGCGCCATGCGCCCAGCGGCAGATCGGGTAGGGCTTGATATAATTGCGCATCACCGTCCAGTCGTGGCCCAGATCGGCCCAGACAGGCGCCACATTCGCCCCCTCCACGGTGATCGCCGGCGCGCCGGTAAAGCCGCGTTCAGCCTGTAACAGGGACGAAACTCCGACAAGGGCCCCCATGCCAGAGCCATCATGCAGCATCGTCGGGTTGGCGATCTCGCGCATCATCTGGCTACGCGGCCCGTGATACTCGGCGATGCCGAGCGCGTGGCGCAGCACATCCGCCGTATCCCCCCGCAGATGCGCCCCCAGCGCCGCCACGCCCAGCGCGTTCCACGCGCCGGAGGTGTGATAATCGCTAGCCGTGGCATGCAGTGCGACGGCGGCGCGCGCGGCCACCTCGTAGCCCATCGCCAGCGCGGTGAGCGCCTGCCGCCCGGTCAGTCCTGGGCGTTGCTCCGCAAAGGCGAAAAGCGCGGGCACCAGGGCGCAGCCGATATGCCCCTTGGTGGCATTCAGCCCGTCATGCGCATCCAGATTGTCGAGCTGCGTGGCCAGCGCCCAGGCTGCCCCCGGCATGGCACAGCGCCGCCCGTCAAAGAGGAGGGTGGCGCTGTGATCCTCGCGCGCGGCCCCGTGGAAATCGTAGACGAAATCCCTCGCGATGCGGCCTGCGTCGAGCGACGCCGCCCCCGCGGCCACCCCCAGCGTGTCGATGAGGAGCACCGCCGTTCGTGCCAGCACCTCCTCGGGGACGGGCAACGCCACATTGAGCGCGAAGCGTGCGATGGGCGCGAATTGGTCGATATTGGCGGCATAGGACATGGGCGCATCTCCGAGGGATTGGCCAAGCCCCATCCTGACCCCGGGAGCCGGCGGCGTGCGGCCGGTTTGCGACATATCCTGTCCCGCTTTCCCCCCTTGCGAGCGTCCGGCGCCACTGTTACCTCTTGGGTAGCTCCGTTGGGGTGCCCGGGATGCACGGGCTGAGAGGCGATGCGCCAACCCATCGAACCTGATCCGGATGATACCGGCGTAGGGAACGGATATCAGCAAGCCCGAGCGCGCCCTGCATCCGTTCCCCGAAAACTTGAGGGAGACGCGCATGGCGGCGACCGCATTGACAATCGCAGGCTCCGACAGCGGTGGCGGCGCGGGGATCCAGGCCGATCTCAAGACATTCTCGGCGCTGGGCGTGTATGGCGCGAGCGTGATCACCGCCGTGACCGCGCAAAACACCTGTGCCGTGACCGATGTGCACCCGGTGCCGAACGCAACCGTGGCGGCGCAGATTGCGGCCGTCTTGGGCGATATCAGGATCGATTGCATCAAGATCGGGATGCTCGGCGATGTCGGGCTGATCGAGACGGTCGCCGAGGCGCTAGCGGGCTATGACGGCCCGATCGTGCTTGACCCGGTGATGGTCGCCAAGTCCGGGGCGCGGCTCTTGCCCGAGGCGGCGCGCACGGCGCTGATCGCGCATCTGCTGCCGCGCGCTGATTTACTGACACCCAACCTGCCCGAGGCGGCGGCGCTGTTGGGCAGTACCGAGGCCATGAGCGATGCAGACATGCAGGCGCAGGGCACACGGTTATGCGGGATGGGCGCGGGTGCGGTGCTGATGAAGGGCGGTCATGGGCAGGGAGAGACCTGCACCGACTGGCTGATTGCCGATGAGGTGACGCGCCTCGACGCCCCCCGCATCGCCACGCGCAACACCCACGGCACCGGGTGCACCCTCTCTTCGGCCATCGCGGCGGGGCTGGCGCAGGGGCTGACCCTGCGCGAGTCCGTCGCGCGGGCGCATGGCTGGCTGCATCGGGCGATCCTTGCCGCCGACGCGCTAGAGATCGGGCAGGGGCATGGCCCGGTACATCATTTTCACGAGGTCTGGACATGACCGACGCAATCACCATTCGCGGCGCGGGCATCGTGGGGCTCTGTGTGGCCACTGAACTCATGGCGCGGGGCGTTGCCGTCACCCTTCGCGATCCCGCACCGGAACCCGGCGCGCATGGCTGCTCGTGGTGGGCGGGTGGCATGCTTGCGCCCTTCTGCGAGGGGATGACGGCGGAAGAGCCGGTGGTCCGCCTTGGCCAACAGGCCGCCGACTGGTGGGAAGCGCAGGGCGTCGAGGTAATTCGGCGCGGCTCACTCGTTGTCACGCTGCAACGCGACCGGCGCGAGCTGGACCAATTCGCGCGGCGCACCACCGGGCACCGGCTGGTGAGCAGCGAGGATTTAGCCGCGTTAGAGCCGCATCTGGCCGACCGCCACGACCGCGCGCTCTATTTTCAGGACGAGGCGCATATCGACCCGCGGGCCGCACTCATGCACCTGCGCAAACGGCTGCAAGAGGCGGGCGCGCGCTTTGAGCAAGACGCCGCCGCCCCCGATGGCCCGGTGATCGACTGTCGTGGCCTCGCGGCGCAGGACAGCCTGTCTGATCTGCGCGGCGTCAAAGGAGAGATGGTGGTGCTGCGCTCGACGGATGTGACCCTGAATCGGCCCATCCGCCTGCTACATCCGCGCTTTCCGCTCTACATCGTGCCGCGCGGCGATGGCGTGTTCATGCTGGGCGCGACGCAGATCGAGAGCGAGGAGCGCTGGCGCGCCTCGGCGCGCTCGGTGATGGAATTGCTCTCGGCCGCCTACGCCCTGCACCCCGCCTTCGGCGAGGCCGAGGTGGTGGAGATCGGGGCCGACGCGCGCCCCGCCTTTCCCGACAACCTGCCGCGCATCACGGCCAAGGGCGAGACGATCCACGTCAACGGCCTTTTCCGGCACGGCTTTCTGCTATCGCCCGCGGTGGCACGGATAACAGCCGGGCTGGTGATGCGCGAAAATCAGAGACCGGAGTTTTACCATGAAGATCACGGTTAATGGCACCAAGCAGGAGAGCGCGGCCACCACCCTCGACGCGCTGCTGGATGAGCTGGGCTATGGCGCGGCCAAGGTGGCGACCGCGGTGAACCAGAGCTTCGTTCCGGCAGCGATGAGGCCGGAACACAGACTAGCTGATGGCGATCAGATCGAGATCGTCGCGCCACGGCAAGGGGGCTGAGATGCCACGTTACTACGACACCGAGATTACCTCGCGCCTGATGCTCGGCACCGCGCAATACCCCTCACCCGCGATCCTCGCCGAGGCATTCAAGCGCTCCGGTGCGGGCATCGCCACCGTCTCGGTCCGCCGCGAGGCGGGGGGCGAGCGCGCGGGACAGGCGTTCTGGGACATGATCGGTGATCTGGGCGCGCACGTCCTGCCCAACACCGCCGGCTGCCATTCGGTGCGCGAGGCGGTGACCACGGCGCAGATGGCGCGCGAGCTGTTCGACACCGACTGGATCAAGCTCGAGGTGATCGGTCATGCCGACACCTTGCAGCCGGACCCCTTCGGACTGGTAGAGGCGGCGCGCATCCTGACCGACGAGGGGTTCAAGGTGTTTCCCTATTGCACCGAGGATCTCGTGCTTTGCGAACGGCTGGTCGAGGCCGGGTGCCGGGTGCTGATGCCCTGGGGCGCGCCGATCGGCACCGGGCTGGGGCTCAACAATATCTACGGGTTGCGCAGCTTGCGTGCCCATTTCCCTGACCTGCCGCTGGTGATCGACGCAGGGCTGGGCCTGCCCTCTCAGGCGGCCCACGCGATGGAGCTGGGCTTTGACGCGGTGCTGCTCAATACCGCCGTGGCCAAGGCGGGCGATCCGGTGGCGATGGCCGAGGGTTTCGCGCGCGCGCTGGAGGCCGGGCGGCTGGGGTTCGAGGCCGACCCGATGGAGCCGCGCGACATGGCCGCGCCGTCGACGCCGGTGCTGGGGAGGGCGTTCACCTGATGGCCCTGCCGCGCTTTTACCCGATCTTCGATGACGCGGACTGGCTTCGCCGCACCCTGCCGCTCGGTGTGAAGCTGGTGCAGTTGCGCATCAAGGAGCTGACCGGCGAAATACTGAAACAGCAGATTGCGCAAGCACAGAGCCTGTGTCGGGAGAATCGCGCAATCCTCGTGGTCAACGACCACTGGGAGGAGGCCATTCAATTGGGCTGCGACTGGGTGCATCTCGGGCAGGAGGATCTCGATACCGCCGACATCCCTGCCATCCGGCGGGCAGGGATCAAGATCGGGCTCAGCACCCATGACCATGCCGAACTGGATCGAGCCTTGTCGCACGATCCCGATTACGTCGCCCTTGGCCCCGTCTATCCCACCATCCTGAAGAAGATGAAATGGCACGAACAGGGGCTTGAGAAGCTCACCGAATGGAAGCGCCTGATCGGCGACATCCCCCTCGTCGCCATTGGCGGCATGTCGGTGGAGCGCGCGCACGGCGCGCTCAACGCGGGGGCGGATGTGGTGTCTGCCGTGACGGATATCACGCTGAACGATGACCCCGAGGCGCGGGTACGGCAATGGATCGAGGCCACCAAGTGACCCGCTATGCCCGTCAGATCGCCTTGCCCGAGTTCGGGGCAAAGGGGCAGGCGCGGCTCGGCGCGGCGCATGTGCTGGTGATAGGGGCGGGCGGGCTTGCCGCTCCGGTGCTGCAATACCTGGTGGGCGCAGGCGTGGGGCGGATCACGCTGATGGACGGCGACCGGGTCTCCTTGAGCAACCTGCATCGGCAGACGCTCTTTCGGATGGCGGATATCGGCCACCCCAAGGCGCAGATCGCCGCGGCGCGTATGGCTGCGCTCAACCCAGACTGTACGATTTCCACCGTGTCAGAGCCGCTTGATCCACTGAACGCCCCCGATCACGTGGCCGCGGCCGACCTGGTTCTCGATTGCGCCGACAGCTTCGCGGCGAGCTACATCCAGTCCGACACCTGCCTCGCGCTAGGCACGCCGCTGATCAGCGCCTCGGTGGTGGGCACCTCCGGCTACGTTGGCGGGTTTTGCGGTGGCGCGCCGTCTTTGCGTGCGGTGTTCCCCGACCTGCCGGACCGGCTGGGCAGTTGCGATGCCGATGGCGTGCTCGGCCCCGCTGTCGGTGTCATCGGCAGTCTTCAGGCGCAGATGGCATTGACGATTCTGGCCGGAATAGAGCCACAACCACTCGGCCAACTGGTCACCTTCGAGGCCATCGGTCACCGCTTCGGCGGCTTCCGTTTCGACGGCGCGCCCGAGCCCGAAAGCGGCTTCGGCTTCATCACGCCTGCACAGATCACGGACGACGACTGGCTCGTCGATCTGCGGGCGGAGGAGGAGAGCGGTCCCGCCTTGCCTGACGCCACGCGCCACAGCGTGCCGGATTTCGACACCCTCCACCCCAAAGGTACGCGCGCCGTGTTGGCCTGCCGATCCGGCCTGCGGTCGTGGCAGGCCGCGACGCGATTGCGCGGCCATTGGGACGGAGAGATTGCATTGATCGCTCTTGGCGATACCCCAGAGGAGAGAACCCCATGAGATACCTGACCCTGATCTTCGCGTTTCTGGCCGCCCCGGCCATGGCGCAGGACAAGATGACCCTGATCCTCGACTGGTTCGTGAACCCCGATCATGGGCCGATCATCCTCGCCGAGGAGCTTGGCTATTTCGACGAGGCCGGGCTGGAAGTCGAGGTGGTGGCCCCCTCCGATCCCTCCGACCCGCCCAAGATGGTCGCCGCCGGAAAGGCCGACCTGGCGATCGCCTATCAGCCGCAGCTTCACCTTCAGGTCGAAGAGGGGCTGCCGCTGCGCCGGGTGGGCACGCTCATCGCGACGCCGCTCAACTGCCTTCTGGTGCTGGAGGATGGCCCTGTCAAATCCACCGCCGATCTCAAGGGCCGCAAGGTGGGCTTTTCCGTCGCCGGGGTCGAGGAGGCGTTGCTGTCGGCCATCCTCGCGCAACATGACCTGACCCTCGATGATATCGAGCTCGTCAGCGTCAACTGGTCGCTCTCGCCCTCGCTGATGTCGGGACAGGTGGATGCGGTGATCGGCGCCTACCGCAATTTCGAATTGAACCAGATGGAAATCGAGGGCGTGCCGGGGCGCTGCTTCTACGTCGAAGAAGAGGGGGTGCCCTCCTATGACGAGCTTATCTACGTGGCCAATCCCGAGACGATGAATGCGGACATGATCCGCCGCTTCCTGCACGCTACCGAGCGCGCGACGCAATACATCATGAACCACCCACAAGAAAGCTGGGAGATGTTCGCGGGCACCTCGACCGAGTTGCAGGACGAGCTGAACGAGAAGGCATGGGCCGATACCTATCCGCGCTTTGCCACCCGCCCCGCAGCGCTCGATCACGCCCGCTATCGCCGCTTCGAGCGCTTTCTGCTGGAGGCGGGCATGATCGAGACCGACACGCCCGTTTCGGGCCTCGCGCTGGATATGAACGCGCGATGACCGAGGGCTACGGCACGACCTTCCCCCGCCTGCGCGATGCGGCGGGGGCGGTCTGGCGCGACTACACAGGCCACGCCTTTGTCGAGCGGCTACGCGACGCGAGCCTGCCGCGCGCGGCGTTTCTCGGCTACCTCGTGCAGGACTACATCTTCCTCGTCCATTTCGCGCGGGCTTGGGCGCTGGCCGTGACCAAGGCCGAAACGGTGGACGAGATGCGCACTTGCGCGGCCACCGTCGATGCGCTGGTCAATACCGAGATCGGCCTGCATGTCCGCACCTGCGGGGCCGAGGGGTTGTCGGAGGCCGACCTCATCGCCGCCGAGGAACACCCCGCCAACCTCGCCTATACCCGCTACGTGCTCGATGCCGGGCATTCGGGTGATTTTCTCGATCTGCTGGCGGCGCTGGCACCTTGCGTCATGGGCTATGGCGAGATCGGCGCGCGGCTGGGGCAGGACGTGGCCGATGGTCACCCCTATGCCGACTGGATCGCCACCTATGCCGGCGACGAGTATCAACAGGTTTGCCGCGAGGTGGGGGCGCTCTTTGACGGGGCGGTGGCGCGCCGTCTTGGCCCGGCGCCCGAGACCACGCCGGGTTGGGACAGGCTCTGCCACCGCTTCACCACCGCGACCCGGCTGGAGGTCGGCTTCTGGGACATGGGGCTGTCCTTCGCGCGCTAGGCCCTCTTGCCCCGCCGCGGCCCGCCGCGTAGAACGCAGGCCGAGCCAAGACACGGAGCCCGAGCATGCTGGATCTCACCTATGACGCGCCGAAACCCAAGGTGATCGCCGGGGCCAAGCACGATTGGGAGCTGGTCATCGGCATGGAGGTGCACGCGCAGGTGGCCTCACGCGCCAAGCTGTTTTCCGGCGCCTCCACCCAATTCGGGGCCGAGCCCAATTCCTGCGTCTCCTTCGTGGATGCGGCGATGCCCGGCATGCTGCCCGTCATCAACGAGTTTTGCGTCGAGCAGGCGGTGCGCACCGGGCTGGGGTTGAAGGCAAAGATCAACCTCTGGTCAGCCTTCGACCGCAAGAACTATTTCTACCCCGACCTGCCGCAGGGCTACCAGATCAGCCAGCTTTACCACCCGCTCGTGGGCGAGGGCGAGATCCTCGTGGACATGGAGCCGGGGATCGCGCGGCTTGTGCGGATCGAGCGCATCCACATGGAACAGGACGCGGGCAAGTCGATCCACGACATGGACCCGGCGATGTCTTTCGTCGATCTCAACCGCACCGGCGTCTGCCTGATGGAGATCGTCAGCCGCCCAGACATCCGCGGCCCCGAAGAGGCCGCCGCCTATGTCACCAAGCTGCGCCAGATACTGCGTTACCTGGGCACCTGCGATGGAAACATGCAGAACGGCAACCTGCGGGCCGACGTCAACGTGTCGGTCTGCCGTCCGGGGCAGTACGAGAAATACCAGGAAACGCAGGACTTCGCGCATCTCGGCACGCGCTGTGAGATCAAGAACATGAACTCCATGCGCTTTATCCAGATGGCCATCGACTACGAGGCGCGCCGCCAGATCGCGATTCTGGAATCGGGCGGCGAAGTGGTGCAGGAAACCCGCCTCTACGATCCCGACCGCAACGAGACCCGATCCATGCGCTCCAAGGAAGAGGCGCATGATTACCGCTATTTCCCCGATCCCGACCTCCTGCCGTTGGAAATCGAGCAGGCTTGGGTGGAAGAGATCGAGGCCAACCTGCCCGAACTGCCGGATGCGAAAAAGGCGCGGTTCGTGCTGGAGTTCGGCCTGTCGGAATACGACGCCAGCGTGCTGACCGCCGACCTCGCCAATGCCGGGTATTTCGAGGCGGTGGCGGCGGACGCGGGCGATGGCAAGCTGGCCGCGAATTGGGTCATCAACGAACTCTTTGGCAGGCTCAAGAAAGAGGATCATTCCATCGAGGAGAGCCCCGTCAGCCCGGCGCAACTCGCGGCCATCGTGCGGCTCATCAAGTCCGACGCCATTTCCGGCAAGATCGCCAAGGACCTCTTCGAGATCGTCTATACCGAGGGCGGTGACCCCGAAGAGATCGTCGAGGCGCGCGGCCTTCGCCAAGTGACGGATACCGGTGCCATCGAGCAGGCGGTGGACGAGATCATCGCCGCCAACCCCGCCCAGGTGGAAAAGGCGCAAGCCAACCCCAAGCTTGCGGGCTGGTTCGTAGGCCAGGTGATGAAGGCGACCGGCGGCAAGGCCAATCCCAAGGCGGTGAACGAGATCGTGACGGCGCGGCTCGGTCTCTGAGGGGCCTTGCGCGCGGCGGGCCGGATTTGTGCCCGCCTGCGTCCCTCTCTTGCCTTCTCAAGCCCCGGCCAGATGTGTAAGACAAGCGTCAGGCCCTGCAACGGCGGGCCTTACCGGGCAGGTGCGGACATCGGGGAGACAGGATTGTGAGAATCGCGATGATCGGCACGGGCTATGTCGGGCTCGTCTCCGGGGTGTGTTTTTCGGATTTCGGGCATGACGTGATCTGCGTGGACAAGCAGCCCGAAAAGATCGCTATGCTCGAGCGCGGCGAGGTGCCGATCTACGAGCCGGGGCTCGACGCGCTGATGGCCAGGAATGTCGAGGCGGGGCGGCTCTCCTTCACCACCGACCTCGCGGCGGCGGTGGACGGGGCCGACGCGGTCTTCATCGCCGTGGGCACGCCCACGCGGCGCGGCGACGGGCACGCCGATCTTACCTACGTCATGTCCGCCGCCGAAGAGGTGGCCCGCGCACTGACCGGTTATGCCGTGATCGTCACGAAATCGACCGTTCCCGTGGGTACCAACCGCAAGGTCAAGCAGGCGGTGGCCAAGGCCAACCCGAAGGCCGAGTTCGACGTGGCGTCGAACCCCGAGTTCCTGCGCGAGGGTGCGGCGATCGAGGATTTCATGAAGCCCGACCGCGTGGTGGTGGGCGTGCAATCGAGCCGCGCGCAGGAGGTGATGGCTGATGTCTACCGCCCCTTGTTCCTGCGCGAGTTTCCCATCGTCTACACCGATCTGGAATCGGCCGAGATGATCAAGTACGCGGCCAACGCCTTCCTCGCCACCAAGGTCAGCTTCGTCAACGAGATCGCCGCGCTGTGCGAGCGGGTGGGCGCGGATGTCAAGGAAGTGGCGAGAGGCATGGGCCTCGACGGGCGCATCGGCAACAAGTTCCTGCACGCGGGCCCCGGCTATGGCGGATCGTGCTTCCCCAAGGACACCACGGCGCTCGCGCGCATCGGGCAGGAGCACGCGGTGCCGCAAACCATCGTCGAGACGGTGATCCGCGTCAACGCGGGCGTCAAGGCGCGGATGATCGAGAAGCTGCGCGACCTCGTCGATGACAGCTTCAACGGCAAGGTGGTCGCCGTGCTGGGCGTGACCTTCAAGCCCAACACCGACGATATGCGCGACGCGCCCAGCCTGACCATCGTGCCCGCACTGGTGGGTGGTGGGGCCAAGGTCCGCGTGGTCGATCCACAGGGCCGCCGCGAGGGCGAGGCGCTGCTGCCCGGGGTGGTCTGGTTGGAAGATCCCTACAAGGCCGCCAACAACGCCGATCTGCTGGTGATCCTCACCGAGTGGAACGAGTTCCGCGCGCTCGACCTGAAAAAGCTGGCAAAGAAGATGGCCACGCCCCGCATGGCCGACTTTCGCAACATCTATTCCGCGCGGGATGCCCGCCGCGCCGGGTTCGAGCGGTATGAGGGGGTGGGGCGCTGATGCGCGTCTTCGTCACCGGCACCGCCGGGTTCATCGGGTTTCACCTCGCGCGCCTGCTTCTGGCCGAGGGGCACCAGGTGGCCGGCTTCGACGGGATGACGGATTACTACGATGTCCGCCTGAAACAGCGTCGCCACGCGATGCTGCACCAGGCCCCCGGCTTTACCGCCACCGAGGCGATGCTCGAGGACGAGGCCGCGCTCTGCGCGGCGGTCTCGGCCTTTGCTCCCGATGTCATCGTGCATCTCGCCGCCCAGGCGGGGGTGCGCTACAGCCTTGAAAACCCGCGTGCCTATGTTGATGCCAATGTCGTCGGCACGCTCAACGTGATGGAGGCCGCGCACGCCGCCCGGGTGCAGCACCTTCTGATGGCCTCGACCTCCTCGGTCTATGGCGCCAACGAGGACATGCCCTTTGACGAGCGGCAGAAGGCCGACACGCAACTCACCATCTACGCCGCCACCAAGAAGGCGAACGAATCGATGGGCCATGCCTGGGCGCATATCCACGGGCTGCCGGTCACGATGTTTCGATTCTTCACCGTTTATGGCCCCTGGGGCCGTCCCGACATGGCGCTGTTCAAGTTCACCAAGGGCATTCTCGAGGGCACGCCCATCGACATCTACAACAATGGCGAGATGTGGCGCGATTTCACCTATGTCGACGATCTCGTGCGCGCCATACGGCTGCTTGTCGATGTCGTGCCCGGCGGCCCCGAGACGGCGGTGGAGGGCGATAGCCTCAGTCCCGCCGCGCCCTTCCGCGTGGTCAATATCGGCAATTCCGACACGGTGCGCCTGCTGGATTTCATCGACGCCATCGAGGCAGAAACCGGGCGCGCGGCGATCCGCAACTACATGCCCATGCAGACAGGCGACGTGCCCACCACATGGGCCGACGCGACGCTGTTGCAAACCCTCACCGGTTACCGGCCCCAGACACCGTTTCGCGAGGGTGTGCGCCGGTTTGTCGAATGGTATCGCGACTATCACGACATCTGAGACCCGCAGCGCGGTCAGGCGCCGTCATGCCGGTCGCTCGCGCGCGCCGGATCGGGCGGGTCAAAGCTCACCCGGTCGCCGAAACACAGCGCCAGATCGGTTTGCTGCATCACCCAATCGGTTTCGAGCGTGATCTCGGCATCGTCGGTCCAGATCGCGTTGCCCTGCCGTGCTATCCATTCGCCCGGCGGTCCGAGCGTCGAGGCGCGATGCGTGACGTTCCAGATGAAGTAATGGTGCGGCACGATCACCTTGGGCTGCAGGCGCTCGCGCAGCGTCTCGATCTGCTCGTACCCCAGCACGTGCTGCGAGCCGTCGATGGGCAGAAGCGCCACATCGACATGGCCCAGCCGGTCCCAGACCTCGGGCGGAGGATCAGGGCGGTTGTCGCCCCAGTGCAGGATGCGCAAACCCCCCGTCTCGATCAGCAGTAGCGTATTGTCGAACGAGCGCCAGTTATCAGGCGGCAGCGTCTCCATCGGGGTGAGCTTGCGGGTGAGCCCGGCCCAGTCCACATCCGCGTGCGAGGTGTCCGACACGTGCTTGTCGGCAATGCCGGTGATCGCCACGTCGGCGAATTCATAGCGCCCGATGAGCCGGTCGAGAAGCGTGCTCGCGTGCAGGCGGTGCAGACAGTCATGATCGAAATGGGCGTGTGTCGAGAGGCCGATATCGACCTCGATTTCGGGAAACTCGCACAGGTACCAGTTCCACGTGCCCCAGGGCGGGTTGCGCCACGGGTCGACCATCAGCGTAAGCCCCGAGGGCGCGGTAATGCGAAAGGCCGAGCCGCCGAAATACGCCAGCCGCACCGGCCCCCCGGCGGGTGCATCGCGTTGCAGGTCGATCATGCGGTTGTTGTTCTCGCTCTGCTTCCAGGCCCAGAGCCCGTCGTTCAGCCGCTCGGTCATCGCGGTCCTCCCTGTTGCCGTCGCCGTTCAGGCGAGCATCTGCTCGACGCCGTCCTCCGTTTCGATCTGGAGCGAATCGTTGACCCGGTTGAAGAAACCGCACAGCGCGATGCGCAACGTCAGCTCCACGATCTGTTCCTCGGTGAAGTGGCGCTTCAGTTCGTCGAAAATCGCGTCCTTCATGTAGTTGAAATTGCTGGTCACCTGCACGGCATAGTCGCGCACGAGGATATCGACCGCATCGAACCCCTCGGGGCTGTCGACAAGAATATCCTCCACCGCCGCCGCGCTCAGCCCGTGCGATACGGCGCGCGGCGCGTGGTGGCCGATGCAATACTCGCACGCGTTGATGGTCGAGACGGTCACCAGCGCGATTTCCAGGTAGCGCTTGGGCAGCACCGCCTCGTCATGCAGCTCCAGCAACAGCCCCATGATGTGCTTGACCGCCGGGGGGCGGTGGGCAAACACCTTCACCTGGTTGAGAAACGGGCCGTATTCGCGCGCGTAACGCTCGTAAACGGGCCGGACCTCCTCGGGAACCTCGTCGATCCCGACATCTCTGACACGGGCCATGTTACCTCCGTTCTGGCTGTGAGAGGGGGCCGTGGCCCCCTCCCGTTGGGTTTCAGAATTCGAGACGTTGCAGGACCACGTCCTGCCCGTCCCGGATTTCCGAGAGCTGGAAATCGCGCCCCAGCACCATGCCCTCCTCGTTGAATTCGAGGCTGCCTGACGCACCCGAATAGTTGATCTCCTCGCCCGCGCGCAGCGCCTCCAGCCCGTCGGCGACGTTGTAAACGGTGGTCTTGCCCTCGCCGGTGGTCACGTCCCAGATGGCCTGCGCCACGGCGGCGCTGTCGGTCGTGCCGGCCTTCTCGATGGCCAGCAAAAGCGCCGACATCTGGTCGCGCCCAGCGGTGCCGAACGGGTGCTGCACCGAGCCGGTATCCTCCAGCCCCACCTCATCCAGATATTGCTTGTAGGCAGGTGAGGAAAGCGCCGGGACCGGGAAGCCGTGAATCACCCCGTTGCCCGCCGCGCCCACGGTGTCCTTGAACTGCGTTCCCGTGGACAGCGAGGTGGTGATGACGACGCCCTCGTATCCCTGCCGGTAAAGCTCTTTATAAACGGCGGTAAAATCGGTGACGTAGGACGGAATGAACACCGCCTCCGGCGATTTTTCGATCAGCTGCGTCACCTCCGAGCGATAGGAGGATTGCCCGGCATTGTAGTAGAACGGCTCCTGCACGATCGCGTCCTGCCCCACCTTCTCGATGAAGCCGTCCATCATCGAGCGCGTGAAGTCGTTGTTGAGCGCCATCAGCGCATAACTCTCGATGCCACGGCTCAGCACCAGGTCGGCGATGGCGCGGCCCCAGATCGGCGACAGCGGCTGAAAGTTGAACACAAGCCCCTTCTCGTCGGCCACCGGGATGTCAGAGCTTGACGAGGTGCACATCTGGATCACCCCCGCGCTCTGGCACTTGGGCATGATCCCCAGCGTCACCGAGGATGACCATGTACCGATGATCCCCAGCACTCCGTTGACGTTGATGAGCTTGTCCGCGGCGCGCACCGCTGTTTCCGGGTTGGTCTCCGAGTTCTCCTGGTAGAGCCGGATCTGCCGGCCGAGAACGCCGCCTGCGGCGTTCACTGCTTCGGCCACCCGCTTGTGCGAGGCGGTGATGTTGGGGCCGAACGGGCCGCCGCCGCCGGTGTTGGGCGTCAGCGATCCGATGGCGATATCGCCCTCCTGCGCGCGCAGGATCGACGGCGTCGCAAGCGCGGCCACGCCGCTGGCGAGCAAGGTTCGTCTTGTCCATTCGCTTGTCATGTCAATCTCCTTGTTGGTTTGAGGAAGGGCGCCTTCTGTCGGGCGCTTCAGTCGGAAGGGGCCTTGAATTTCCGTTCCGGCAGCAATCCGCGCGGGCGCAGCCGTAGCGTCACGATGAGCAGGAGCCCGATGGCGATGATCCGCAGCGCCGACATCTTTTCGGCGTCGAGCGCATCGGTGAAATCGCCGACGAAGCGGGTTCCCTCCAGGAACACCATCACCGCCCCCGCACCGAGCAATATGCCGCGATTGTTGCCCGCACCGCCGACGATCACGGACATCCAGATGAACATCGCCACCACGGGCATGAACACCTCGGGGCTGATATTCTGCACGTAATGGGCATAAAGCGCCCCGGCGAGGCCCATGAAGAACCCGCCCACCGCAAAGATCTGCACCCGGTGCAACAGCACGTTCTTGCCCAGCACCTCGGCCACCACGTCATCCTCGCGGATCGCGCGCAGCGTGCGGCCCATCGGCGCGCGCCTGATCGCCTCGCAGACCGCATAAGTCAGCAGCACGCAGGCCGCGACGAGGCCGAGATAAAAGAGCGGGTAAAGGTCGGGGCCGATGATTTCGCCGAAAGGTCGCGCCTCGATCCGCAATCCGCGCGGGCCTTCGGTGATCTGATCCTCGTTGAGCACGATCAACCGGATCACCTCGCCCACGCCCAGCGTTACGATGGCGAGGAAATCCTCGCGCAATCGCACCGACAACAGCGCCACCACCGCCCCCATACCCAGCCCCGCAAGACAGGCCGCCGGAATCGCGAGGCCCACCGGCACGCCCAGCTTCACCGCCAGCAGACCCGAGGTATAGGCCCCCAGCGCGTAGAACCCGGCAATGCCGAAATTGACCATCCCGGTGATGCCCCATTGCAGGTTGAGCGCCAGCGCGAGGATCATGAAGAACCCCGCATAGGTGCCCATGGAGACGAGATACGCGCTCATTTCTTGATCTCCGCCGTCCCGAACAGCCCCTGCGGGCGCACCAGCAGCAGCACCGCGATGATGACGAAGCCCACCGCGATCTTGTAGGTCGAGGGCAGCACGAGGATCGTGGCCTCCTCCGCCAGCCCGACCAGCACCGCGCCCAGGATCGCGCCATAGGGCGAGCCGATGCCGCCGAGGATCGCAGCGGCGAAAATTGGGATCGTGAGGTTCCAGCCCACCAGCGGCTCGATCACCAGATCGAGCCCGGCAAACACCCCCGTCAGCCCGAACAGCGCCCCGCAGATGGCGGTGGTAAAGGCCGTGACGCGGCCTGCGTTCACCCCCCGGATCGCCGCCAGCATCGGGTTGTCGGCCACCGCCCGCATTGCCCGACCGATGCGGGTATGCGCCAGCAGCAGATGCAGCATGACACCGATGGCAAGGCTCCAGCCGATGATCTCTACCTGTTCGGGGGTGATGTGCGCGCCGAATACCTTCCACGGGCGTTGCAGCGGGATGTCAAAGCCGCGCACATCCGCCGAATAAAACAGCCGGACCACGTTCTCGAGGATCAGCGTCACCGCGATCGACACCACCAGAAGCGTGATCGCAGACTGTCCCTCCATCGGGCGGAACACCAGCACATGTGCACCCCAGACCACCAGCGCGGTCACCGCCATCGCCCCCGCCGCCGCCAGCGGCAAGGGCAGGCCCAGCGGGACGTTGAGCGTGAAGGCGGCAAAGGCCCCGACCGTGATGTAGCCACCGATCGCGAAATTTGGAAAGCGCAGGATCCCGAACAGCAGCGAAAAGGCCATCGCCGGCGGCGCGATGAGGGCGGCGTTGACCAGCGCGTTGACGATCATCTGAAGGCTCATGCCCGCGTCCCCAGGTAGAGTTCCGATACTTCGCTCGAGTCCAGCAGCGCCCCGGCCGTCCCTTCAAGCGCGACGCGCCCCGCTGCCATCACGATCCCGCGATGCGCGACTCGCAGCCCCTCGATGGCGTTCTGTTCCACCATCAGGATTGCCACACCGTCGGCGTTGACGCGGCGCACGATGTCGAACATATGCCGCACCATCAGCGGCGACAGCCCCGCCGACGGCTCGTCGAGCAACAGCACCCGCGGCTCCAGCATCATCGCCATGCCAAAGGCCACCATCTGCCGCTGCCCGCCTGACAGATTGCCCGCGCGCACCCGGCGCAGCGGCTCTAGATCCGGGAACATCCCGTAGACCCGCGCGCAGGCGACCTCGGCCCGGCCCGGATCGGCCCATGCACCCATGGTCAGGTTCTCGTGCGTGGTGAGTTGGCGGAAGACGTTGGCCTCTTGCGGCACATAGGCCATACCGGATCGCGCGATGCGCGGCGCAGGAAGCCCGGCGATCTCGCGCCCGGCGATCCGAACGTTTCCCGACATGGGGCGCACCACTCCGGCAATGGTCTTGAGCAGGGTCGATTTCCCCGCGCCGTTCGGCCCGATCACGCAGGTGATCTCGCCTTCGGCCAGTGCGAGCGACACGTCCTGGCAGATCACCGCCTTGCCATAGCCTGACGTCAGGCTCTCTGCTGCAAGCACCGTTTCAGGCATCGGCGACCCTCCCGAGATAGGCCTCGATCACCTCTGGGTGGCGGCGCAACTCGTCGAAACTGCCCTTGGTCAGCAGGCTGCCCTGCGTCATCACCACCACCGGGTCGCAAAGCTGCGCGATCATGTCCATGTCATGCTCGACGATGAGAAAGGTCTTTCCGTGCTCGCGGTTGAGCCGACGGATCATCTCGGTCAGCGTGTTCATCAGCGCCGGGTTCACCCCCGCTCCCGGCTCGTCGAGCAGGATCAGGTCGCAGTCGATCATCAGCGTTCGGGCGAGTTCCAGCAGCTTCTTCTGCCCGCCGGACAGGTCGCCGGCATAATCGTCGCGCAGATGCGTCAGCGTGGCGATTTCCATCACCTCGCAGGCGCGGCGATACACCTCCGCCTCCTGCGCGCGCACTGCGCCGGGGCGCAGGAAGATCGGCCAGAACCGCTCGCCAAGCTGCGCCTGCGGTGCCAGCATCAGGTTTTCCAGCACGGTCATGCGCTGAAACTCGCGGGCAAGTTGGAACGTGCGGATCAGGCCCAGCCGCGCCCGCCGCCACGGGGCCAGCCGGGTGATGTCCTGCCCCTTCAGGCGCACCTCGCCCGCATCCGCGCGGATGACGCCGCTCAGCAGGTTGAACAGGGTCGATTTCCCCGCGCCGTTGGGGCCGATGAGGCCGGTAATCGTGCCCCGTTCCACGTCGAGCGACATGTCGCGCACGGCCTTCACGCCGCCAAAGCTGCGGCTCATGCCGCGCGCTTCGAGCAGGGGGCTCATGGGCTGAATCCCGTGCTTACGCGTGTGCGGATCACCTCGGCCAGCAGCGCCAGCGCCGCCCGCGCCCTTGCCGGGTCGGGCTCGATCATCTGCCCCACGCGCAGCCCGCGCAGCGAAGATGTCACCACCAGCATCAGCGTCTCGGCCTCCTCCGGGGTCAGCCCGGAATCGCCGAACACCTCGCGCGCGGTGCGGCGATAGCTGGAGAACATGCGCCGCATCCATCCTTCGACATGCTGGCGCAGGTCCGCATCACCGCGCGAGGCAGTCATCATGTCGATGGTGACCGACACGTAGGTATCCGTCATCAACCCGGTCCAGGAGCGTTCGATGAATTCTTCCGCCGTCAGCCCCCCGGCGCGATGATCGGCCCGAATCGCGGCTGCGGCCTCCACCACCGAGGCCCACATCCCGCCGGTCGCCCGCTTCACGAGGTCGGCCCGCGTGTCGAAATGGTGCAGGATCGCCCCGCGCGATATTTCCGCACGCCGCGCGATCATCGTCGTGGTGAGGTTGGCATAGCCCACTTCGGCGATGAGCGAGATGGTGGCGTTGCACAGCTTCTCTATGGTGGCGGCAGAGCGCTCATCCTGCGTCCGGCGGCGTGGCGTCCCGGTGTCCTCGGCCTCGGTGTTGTCGTGCTGTCCCATCATCACGTACCCCTTGGCCCGAGCACAGCACAGGTGAGCCACTTTGGCAACAAACAATCATGACTGTATGTAAATTACCGCCCGACCCGACAGCGCCCGCCCGGTTTCAGGGCATCTTACGTCAGCCGCCCGCGCTGCTGCGTTGGCGCCACGCCATAGGCGGCTCGGTAGACCCGCGAGAAATGGCCCGAGCTTTCGAATCCACACGCGAGCGCGATATCGATCACCGGCGCCTCGGTCTGGATGAGCAGGTTCCGCGCGCGATCGAGCCGCAGATCCATGAAGTACTTCTTGGGCGAGGTATTGAGAAACTTCCCGAACAGCCGCTCCAACTGACGCGTTGAAATGCCGATCTCCGCGGCGATCTGCGCAGGGCTCATCGGCTCCTCGATCGTCTCGCGCATCCGTTCGATGGCACGGGTGAGATGTGCATTGCGAATACCGTTGCGCGATTGCAGTGACACGCGCTGTGCCGCCGTCGCCTCACGCGCCGCGCTATAGACCATCTGGTCGGCCACCGCCATCGACAGGTCATGGCCGTGGTCGCGCTCGATCAGGTGCAACATCAGGTCCGCCGTTGCCGTCCCGCCAGAGGCGGTGAGATGCCGCTCGTCGGCGACGAACACGTTGCGAACGAGGTTCACCTCGGGAAACCGCTCCATGAAGCTGTCATGAAATTCCCAGTGGATCGCCGCCTTCATCCCGTTGAGAAACCCGTCCTCGGCCAGCACCCACGCCCCCGAACACAGCGCCCCGATGGGCGTGCCGTGCCGCGCCTCGCGCCGCAGCATGTTCAGCAACGGGCGGGTGACGTGCTGTCGCATGTTGATCCCCGACAGGATGAACAGCCGGTCGCACACGGGCAGCTTGTCGAGCCCGTGATGCACCAGCGTCACCGACCGGTTGGAGCAGGTCGCGCTCTGCCCGTCCTCGGAGGCGAAGGACCAGCGATAGAGCGTCTCGCCGCTCAGCAGGTTGGCGATGCGCAACGGCTCGACCGCGCAGGCAAACGCGAGGTGCGAAAAGTCCTCGACGAGGACAAAGACGAAGTGCTGCGGCTTCTTCATGGCGGGTCCATCGGCGGGCGGCATCCTGATCGGTAGCAAACTAACGCGAGTCAGAATTTATCCATTGCGTATACAGTTTGTATTATATAGAAGGCAAGCGATAATTCACCATGAAGGAGGCCCAGGAATGGCCGCCAGGGACCGCAAGACCGCGCTTTCGACGCATCTCAAACACGCGATTCTCACCACCGCGCTGCGCCCCGGTGCCGATCTCGACGAGGCCGCTATCTGCGCCGAGTTCGACCTGTCGCGCACCCCCGTGCGCGAGGTGTTCCGCGAATTGGCAGGGCTGGGCTATGTCGACCTGCGCGACAATCGCGGCCCGCGGGTGTCGGACCTGTCGCACACCACGCTGCGCGATTTCTTCCTCGCCGCACCGATGATCTATGGCGCGATCCTGCGGCTCGCAGCGCAGAACGCCACCGACATGCAGATCGCCGCCCTGCGCGCCGCGCAAGAGACGTTTCGCGCCGCGCTGCGCGCCGGCTCCACCCCCGACCGCACGCTGGCCAACAACCGCTTTCACGAAATCACCGGCGAGATGGCGGGCAACATCTACCTGCTGCCGTCCTTCCACCGCCTGCTGATCGACCACGCGCGCATTTCCATGACCTTCTACCGCGCCGATACCGCCGACATGGTCGGCAACGTGGCCGAGGCCAGCCGCCAGCACGACGCCATCATCGACGCCATCGCCGACCGTGACGAGGTCGCGGCGGCTGGGCTGGCCGAGGATCACTGGAACCTCTCGCGCCACCAGATCGAACGTTTCGTGATGCCTGCCGCCATCGACGTGCCGATGGGGCGTCTCACCCGCTCCAGCCCCGCATGAGGACCGCCATGACCCCGATCTTCCGCTTCGACGGCATCTATACTCCCGTCATCACTCCCTATCACCCTGACGGCACGGTGAATCGCGCAGCCCTCGGGCAGGTGATCGAGCACCTGATCGGCAGCGGCGTGCACGGCCTCATCACCGGCGGTTCTACCGGCGAGAACTATGCCCAGACCGTGGCCGAGCGGGTGGAACTTGCCCGGCTGACCCATGATATGATCAAGGGCCGCGTGCCGCTGGTGGTGGGCATCGGCGCGATGCTGACCGCTGACTCCATCGCCTTGGCCGAGGCCGCCCGCGAGATCGGCGCCGATGCGATCCTGCTGGCCTCGCCCCCCTATGCCGTGCCCACGGATCGGGAAAATGCGCTCAACGCGCTCGCCATCGACCGCGCGGCGGGCCTGCCGGTGATGCTCTACAATTACCCCGGTCGCACCGGCACGATGATGGGCGAGGAGTTTCTCGACCGGGTCGGTCGCAGCCGCAATTTCTGCGGCATCAAGGAAAGCTCGGGCGATATCAACCGCGTTCACCTGCTGGCCCGCGACTATCCGCACATCCAGATGGGTTGTGGCATGGACGACCAAGCCTTGGAATTCTTCGCCTGGGGCGCGCCCTTCTGGGTTTGTGGCGGGTCCAACTTCCTGCCCGTCGAGCATATCGCGCTCTACAACGCCTGCGTGGTCGAGGGTGACTTCGCCAAGGGGCGGCGCATCATGTCGGCGATGCTGCCGCTGATGCGGGTGCTGGAGCAGGGCGGCAAGTTCATCCAGACGATCAAGCACGGCGTGACCATGACCGGCATCGACGCCGGTGCCGTGCGCCCGCCCCTCAAGGGGCTGAACAAGGACGACAAGCGCGCATTGGAACAGGTGGTGCGCGTTCTGAAAACCACCATCGCAACCATTACGGCGGAGGGCTGAGACATGGGCCTACTGACACGCGACGAATATGCGGCCATTGCCGCGACGCTCGACCTGCCCACCGGCGCGTTCATCGACGGCGGCTACCGCCCGGCGACCACGGGCAAGACGTTTGCCACGCTGAACCCCGCCACCGGCGAGACGCTGGCCGAAATCGCCGCCTGCGGTGCCGACGATGTTGATTTCGCGGTGGTGAAGGCGCGCGAGGCGTTTGACGATGGCCGCTGGTCGCGGCTGCACCCGTCCGCGCGCAAGGAGGTGCTGATCCGCCTCGCCAAACTGATGACCCGCAACGCGCGGGAACTCGCGGTGATGGAAAGCCTCGATTCGGGCAAGACGATCTTTGATTGCGAGACGGTGGATGTGCCCGAGACCATCCATTGCCTGAAATGGCACGCCGAGGCGATCGACAAGATCTACGATCAGGTCGCCCCCGCCTCGGACGATCACATCGCCATGATCCTGCGCGAGCCCATCGGCGTGGTGGGCCTCGTCCTGCCGTGGAATTTCCCGCTCCTGATGCTCGCGTGGAAAATCGGCCCGGCGCTGGCGGCGGGCTGTTCGGTGATCGTGAAACCGGCCGAGGAGACTTCGCTCACCGCCCTGCGCGTGGCCGAACTGGCGCATGAGGCAGGGCTGCCGCGCGGCGTGCTCAATGTGCTGCCCGGCAGCGGGCCGGAGGTGGGCGAGCCGCTGGGCCGCCACATGGACGTGGACATGGTCAGCTTCACCGGCTCTACCGTCACCGGCAAACGGTTCCTGGGCTATTCGGCTGAGTCGAACGCCAAGGAAATCGTCCTCGAGATGGGCGGCAAGAACCCCGCCATCGTCATGGACGACGCCGAGAACCTCGACCGCGTCGCCGCCCATATCGTGCAGGGCGCGTTCTGGAACATGGGCGAGAACTGTTCCGCCACCTCGCGCCTCATCGTGCATCGCGACGTCAAGGAGGCGCTGCTGTCGCGCATCGAGGCCCACGCCCGCGAATGGGTGGTGGGCGACCCGCTCGATCCCGAAACCCGCGTGGGCGCGCTGGTGAGCGAGGCGCATTTCACCAAGGTCTGCGGCCATCTCGATCAGGCGGAGAATATCGTTTTCGGCGGCAAGGCCGAAAAAGGTTTCGTCGAACCGACGGTCGTGGCGCTGCCCGGCAACGACCACCCGCTGGCGCGCGAGGAAATCTTCGGCCCCATCCTGAGCGTGATCGAGGTAAACGGCTTCGACGAGGCCATCGCGGTGGCCAACGACACCGACTATGGCCTCTGTGCTTCGCTCTTCACCGCCAATGCCAAGCGCGCGCTGCGCGGTGCGCGGATGCTGCGGGCGGGCACGGTCACGGTCAACAGCTTCGGCGAGGGCGATATCTCCACGCCGTTTGGTGGGTACAAGCAGTCGGGCTTCGGCGGGCGCGACAACGGGCTGCACGCCCATGACCAGTATACCCAGCTCAAGACCATCTGGCTCGACCTGGCCGACGACGCGGACGAGGCGGTGGATTGAGCGGTTACCGCGCCACAACCACCCCGAGCCACCTCGGCCCCGCGGCATGGAACGCGATCCTGCCCGCGCAGGCGGCCGCGCATCCACTTGACGGTGACGCTTCCGCCGATATCGCCGTGATCGGCGCGGGGTTCGCCGGGCTGTCGGCGGCGCGGCGGCTGACGCAGCTTGTCCCCGACGCGCGCATTGCCCTGCTGGAGGCGGGGCGCGTGGCCGAGGGCGCGGCGGGCCGCAATTCTGGCTTCATGATCGACCTGCCGCACGAGTTGACCAGCGAGGACTACGCCGGGACGGGCGATGATCGCACCATGATCGCGCTCAACCGCATGGCGCAGGAGTTCGGGCGCGCGGCGGTAGAAGAGTACGGCATCGACCCCGCGTTCTTCGACCCCTCCGGCAAGGTCAACGGCGCGGCAAGCGCCGCCGCCCATGCCCATAACGAAAGCTACGCCCGCCACCTCGCGAGCCTGAATGAAGCCTCCGAGATGCTCGACGCGCAGGCGATGCGCGAATTGACCGGCAGCCCGCATTACCGCTCGGGCCTCTACACCCCCGGCACGGTCATGCTCCAGCCCGCCGGTTACGTGCGTGGGCTCGCCGCCGGGCTGCGGCGCGAGGGCGTGGCGATCCATGAGCAGAGCCCCGTCACCGGCTTTACCCGGCAGGGCGATACGTGGCGGGTGGAGACGCCCAAGGGGCGGCTGAGCGCGGGCAAGGTGATCCTGACGGTGAACGGCCACCTGGAAAGCTTCGGCATCGCGCGCGGGCGGCTTATGCAGGTGTTTCTATTTGCCACCATGACGCCCGACCTCGACGCCGACACCCTGGGGCGCCTCGGCGGACGCCCCCGATGGGGCGTCACCCCCTCCGATCCGATGGGCACCACCATGCGCCGGATCGACACCGCACAGGGCGGCAACCGCATCGTTACCCGAACTTGCGCAGTGCTGCGCCCCGGGATGCGTGCGACCGAGGCAGACATGGCCCGCGCCGCCCGCGTGATGCAGCGCAAGTTTGACCAGCGTTTCCCGCAGCTTGCCGGGATGCGCATGGAACACGCCTGGGCCGGGCACCTGTGCCTGAGCCTGAACGGCGTGTCGGTCATGCGCGAGATCGAGCCGGGGCTTTATTCGGCCTGCGTGCAGAACGGCCTCGGCACCGCGCGCGGCACGCTGACGGGGATGGGCGCGGCGGAACTGGCCTGCGACACCACGAGCGCCATCACCCGCCATTTCACCGACCAAGCGGAGCCGAAACGCCTGCCACCGCAGCCCTTTCGCGAGATCGGGGCCAACGCGGTGCTGCGCTGGAAGGAATGGCGCGCAGGCGACGAGTGAGCGGGGGCGCTGCCCCCGTCGCCCTTGCGGGCGACTCCCCCGGGATATTTGGGGCAAGATGAAGCCATGGAAAAAGGCCCGCCGTGAAGGGCGGGCCAGGTCAGGGAGGATGTCTCAGAAGTCCTGGTTGAGCGCGTCGGCCGCCGGGATCTCGCGTTCGCGCCGCGCGATATAGTCGAGCAGCGCCTCGTTCACGCCCTCGTCGAGCCTTGGTTCCTCGTAGGCGTCTAGCAGGCGACGCGCATGGGCCAGCGCGCGCTCGGTGATCTCTTTTGATCCATCCGCCAGCCATTGCCCGATCGGGTTGTTGTCGAACAGGTCCGGCATGAAGAACGCGGTCTGGAAATTCTCCTGCGTGTGCGGGTGGCCGAGGTAATGCCCACCCGGCCCCACGTCGGGGATCGCAGCGAGCGCCTGCTCGAAATCGCCCCATTGCGGACCCGAGGCCATGCGATGCGCCATCGCGCATTGCTCGGCATCCACCACGAACTTGGCAACGGAACAGTGCATCCCCGCCTCGTTCCAGCCCGCCGAATGCCAGATATAGTTGGCCCCGGCATGGATCACCGCCGACAGCGTCGTGGCACTCTCATAGCCTGCCTGCGCATCGAAGGTCTTGGCGCCCCCGAGCGTGTTCGACGTGCGCCACGGCACGCCGTAGAACCGCGCCATCTGGCCGATCATGAAATTTATCAGGCTGATCTCGGGTGTGCCGGCCATCGGCGCGCCGGATTTCATGCTGACGGTCGAGAGGTAGTGGCCATAGATCGCCGGACAGCCGCGGCGGATCACCTGGGTATAGGCCAGCGCCGAGAGCGCCTCGGCGTTGAGCTGCGCGACGGTGGCGGGGACGGAGGCGGGCGTGTTGGCGCCGCCCAGCACGAAGGGAGAGCACAGCACCGGCTGGTTGCGTCGGCAAAACGCGCGCATCGCGCCCAGCATCGTCTCGTCCCAGACCAGCGGCGAGTTGCCGTTGCAATTGCCGGTGGTGACCGGGTGCTCCTCCATGAACGCCTCGCCAAAGAGGATGGCGCACATCTCCATCACGTCCTCGGCGTTCTTCGGGCTCGTCGTCATGCCCATGAAGGTCTTGTCCGAGTGTTTCATCGACGAATACGTGATGCGCAGGTGCCGCTGGCTGATCGGGTGGTCGTAGGGTTCCACTATGTGATGCGCGCTGGAATGCAGCGCGGGCATCATGTGGCTCAGCTTGTGAAACATCGCTAGGTCGGCGAGCGTGGGGTTGCGCCGCACGTCATCGAGATCGCGCAAGTAGGGCGCGCCGGTCATCGGCACGAAGATCGAATGCGGCCCGCCGAGGCGCACGTTCTTTTCCGGATCGCGGGCGTGATAGGTGAAATCCGCCGGGATCGTCGCGATCAGGTCGCGCACGAGGCCACGGTCGAGATGGACGCGCTCGCCCACCACCTTGGCGCCTGCGCGCCGCCAATCCGCAAGGGCGATCTCGTCACGAAACACCACGCCCACGTTCTCGAGGATATCCATTGACGCCGCGTCGATCCGCGCGATCTGGTCGGGGTCCATGACCTCGCAGGTGGGCAGGGCACGGGTGAGGCCGGGCAGCATGTCGAACTTGGGCGCGCTGCGGCTGCTCCTCCGGGCGGCGCGCCCGCCCAAGCGGCTGCGGGGCTTGGTCATGGCTGTCATGGCGTGTCTCCTTCTGCCTGCCATGATGCGGAAGCGCCGCGCGCACCGCGTGCAGCTTTGCGAAACGCTTTTGCAGAAAGCGACACGGGGCATCGGAGCGTTCTTGCCCATGTGCGCTCGATGGGGGCTTCTCTTGGCGGGATGTTTCGCGACCGGCAGCGATTGTGCCACCATCCCTTGCTCCCGGCGACCAAGGCGCTACGATATGTCGTGCAAAAGGGGATTCGCGTGGCACTAAATCTGATCAAGCTGAGCGTTGGCACCTCTTCGGTCGAGGATCTTGTCGCATGGCAGGGCTCGGCCCGTGCCAAGGGGCCGGACGGCCTCCCCCGGCATGTCACCCGCATGTGGCCCCGTCGTGCCGAGGAATTGCTCGACGGTGGTTCGATCTACTGGGTCATTCAGGGGCTCGTGCAATGCCGCCAGCGCATCCTGCGGCTTGACGAGGTGATCGGCAGCGACGGTATCCGCCGCTGCGCCATCGTGCTCGAGCCAGAGATCATCCGCACCGCCACCGCGCGCAAGCGCCCGTTCCAAGGCTGGCGTTATCTGCCGCCCGGCGACACGCCCCCCGATCTATCGCGCTCTCGCGAAAGCGACGACAGCCTGCCGCCGGAGCTTTCGAGCGCGCTCGCGGATATCGGCGTGATCTGAGCACCTCTCGCGTCGCTCACCGTCACTTGACGACGCGCGACCGCAACGTTCATTGCGGCTCCGCCCCCCTGTCCCCATCCTTTCAGAGACAAGGAAACGGAAAGGACAGGATCATGCGCTCCACCACTCTCGCGTTCGTCGCTGCCACCACCGCGCTTCCCCTCGCTGCCGCCCCGGCATTGGCCCAAGGCACCGATACCGCGGCCCCGCCCCCGGTCTTCGGGACGCAGCCCGACCTGAGCTTTGACGCCGGGGCCAACGCCCCGGCGACGGGCCGCGGCTCGATCCTCTCCTCGCAGGGCACCGCGATCGGCGGGTCGGTGGACTGGACCGGCTTCTATGTCGGCGGGCAGCTTGGCTACGGCTTTGCCGATTCCGACCTCACCAGCAGCGACGAAAGTTTCATGGGTGGTGTCACGCTGGGCTATGACCGTGATTTCGGCAATTGGGTGCTGGGCGGCGCGCTCGACTACGATTTCGCCAATGCCAATGTCGCCCCCGGAACCGATCTCGAAGAGGTGTTTCGCCTCAAGGTCCGTGGCGGCCCCAAGATCGACCGCGGCCTGATCTACGGCGCGGCGGGCTGGGCCAATGCCGATACCAGCAACCTCGGCGACGATGATGGCTGGTTTATCGGCGGTGGCTACGAATACATGGTCAGTGACCGGTTCTCGGTCGGCGGCGAGGTGCTATACCACCAGTTCGACAGCTTCAACGGCACCGGCAACGACATCGACTTTACGACACTGCAGGTGCGGGCGACCTTTCGCTTCTGACCGTCGCCCTTGCCCGCCCGGTGCGGCGTTCAAGCGGTCGGGCGTACATGACCCGGTGCCGTTGCCCACAGGCAACACCGACGCGCGGAAATTCGCCCAAGGACTCTGAAATTTAAGCGAAAAATTACCCATCACCGGCTCGTGAACCGGATCGTGTCGCGTACCCCTTGTCCACTTTCAGGATGGCGACGATATGCGCCAAGACGGTCGGGATGAAGACCGCCGGGCAGGGGGCCGCGCGCCTCCGGTCACGACTAGATGACAAGGAAAGGATGCACCATGTTCAAGACGACAACCGCAATCGCGACAGTGGCAACCCTCACTGCAGTGCCCGCGTTGGCAGGCAACGTGACCGAGCCCACCCCCGAACCGGTGGTCGAGGCTCCGGCCCCGGCGCCCGCCGCTCCGCTCACCCCCAACTGGACCGGATTTTACGGCGGGGGTCAGCTTGGCTGGGCCTGGGTTGATACCGATACCGCCGGCGTGGATGGCGACGACCTCATCGGCGGCCTGGTCGCGGGCTACGACTATGACCTCGGCGACTGGGTTGTGGGCGGTGGCCTCGACTATGATTTCGCCGACATTGGCCTCTCGGGCACCACTGCCAGCGTCGAGAAGATGGCTCGCGCCAAGGTGCGCGGTGGCTACAAGATCGGGCGGGGCCTCGCCTATGGAACCGGCGGCTATGCCTGGGCTGATACCGACAATATCGGCGACGATGATGGTTGGTTCATCGGCGGCGGCTACGAACATCTCGTCACCGAGAACATCTCGGTCGGCGGCGAGGTGCTCTATCACCAGTTCGATAATTTTGGCACCGCCAGCACCGACGTTGACGCAACGACCGCTCAGGTGCGGGCAACCTTTCGGTTCTGAGCCTGAACCTGTAGGTTCGTGCGCGGGCGGCTCCTTACGGGGCCGCCCGTTTTCGTGCCGTTCAATCGAGCGCGAGCCGCGCGCGCAACTCTGCGAGCGTCATGCGCTCATCATCCGTCAGCGCCGCGGCGCGGGCGCGGCAGAGCGTCGCCTGTGACTTCAGAATCAGCCCATCTTCCAGTATTTTCAGATGGTTGGCACGCAGGGTGTCACCCGAAGAGGTGATGTCGGCAATCGCCTCGGCGGTTTCGTTCTTGATCGTGCCCTCGGTCGCGCCCTGGCTATCGACGAGCTGGTAATCCGCCACCCCTGCCTCGCGCAGGAATTCGCGCACCAGCCGATGGTACTTCGTAGCAATTCTCAAGCGAAATCCGTGCCTTAGCCGGAATGCGGCAGCGGCGGCATCGAGGTCGTCAAGGGTGTTCACATCGACCCATGCGTTTGGAACGGCGATCACCAGGTCGGCCTGCCCAAAGCCGAGCGGCGCCAGTTCTTCGACCTGCTGCTCCCACTGACCGAGCTTTTCGCGGATCAGGTCTGTGCCCGTCACGCCCAGGTGGATGCGCCCGGCGGCCAGCTCGCGCGGGATCTCCCCGGCCGACAGAAGGACCAGCTCAACACCGTCTATCCCCTTGACATACCCGGCATATTCCCGATCCGAACCGCTTCGGCCAAGCGCGATGCCGTGGCGTGCGAACCACTCCACCGTCTTGTCCATCAGCCGCCCCTTGGAGGGCACACCCAGCTTGAGGCTCATGACACCCCCCCGAGACCCAGCACCAGCCCCGGGCGGATCACCCCGCCCACCGCCGGTATCTCGCACCCCTGCCCCAGGTGCCGGGTCAGCGCGTCATAGCGCCCGCCGGTCGCGACGGGCGGCAGGTCGGGGCGATTTTCTGCATGAAAACCAAAGACAAAGCCGTCGTAGTATTCCATCTGCGTGCGCCCGTAGCTCGCCTCGAAATCGAGCGCCCCGATGTCGATGCCACGCCCATCCAGTGCCTCGAGACGCCGGGCCAGCCGGTCCACCGCGCCCTGTATCGCGGCCATGTCCACCGCGATGTCGCGCAGCCGTTCCAGCGCGTTGGGCGAGGTTTCGCGCACGGCGAGGATCGCGTCCAGCAGGTCAACTTCGGTTTCGGAGATCGGAGCGGTCTGTGCATCCTCACGTAACGCATTGATCCGGATTATTATTTCGTCTTCTCCGCGCAATCCGATCAGTGGCCCTGCCCCGGCCATCGGGTCTCGCGCAGACAAAAGCGCCGCCCGCGTCTCGGGCACGGGCGCGCGACCCGAGAACCGCTCGATCAGCGCGCGAAACCGGCGCGGTCGCCAGATATGCCGCCGCAGCGCCGCCTTGCGTCTGTCGGTCGTGCGCAGCCCGTCGACGGCGGCCATCAGGATGCCGATATCGCCGGTCGCCGCGCGTAGGCGAAGGGGGTGCAGGATATTGAAAAACATTGAGAAAACTTCGGCATCCGCGGCCTCCGGCGCGTCACGCTCGAAGATTTCAAAGCCCACCTGAACGTATTCGTTGGGCCGCCGCGCATCCTCTTCCTGCCGACGAAACACTTCGCCGGAATAGGTATAGCGCGCCGGTTCAGCGCCATGCTCCATGTGCATCTGCACCACCGGCACGGTGAAATCCGGGCGCAGCATCTGCTCGCCGCGCAGGGCGTCGGAGGTCACGTAGGCGCGCGCACGGATATCCTCGCCATAGAGATCGAGCAGCACCTCGGCGGGTTGCAGAACGGAGGTTTCCACCGGCTGCGCGCCCGCCGCCTCGAACAGCTCGCGCAGGCGCGCGGCCTCGGCCAGGGTCGCGGCGCGCTCTGGCATCAGCCTTGCCTCGACAGGATTTCACGTACACTTTCAACGAGTTGCGCGCGCGGCACCTCGATCTGGCTGGGCCGCTCCTTCCATTCTTCGAGGGTCGCGTTCTCGGCGATCTGGGCGCCGAGGATCAGGTCCTTGATCTGCACGACATCGCGCGCGAATTCGTCCTCGCCCGCGATGATCGCCACCGGGCTGCCGCGCCGGTCGGCGTATTTCATCTGGTTGCCGAAATTCTTGGGGTTGCCGAGATACACCTCGGCGCGGATGCCCGCGCGGCGCAGGTCTCCGACCATCGCCTGATAATCCGCCATCCGGTCGCGATCCATCACGGTGACGACCACGGGGCCTTGCGCCTCGCCGCCCGTGCGCCCCTTCTCCCGCAGCGCGGCAAGCAGGCGGTCCACCCCGATGGAGACTCCCGTCGCCGGCACCGCCTGCCCGGTGAAGCGCTTGACGAGGTCATCGTAGCGCCCCCCGCCCGCGACCGAGCCGAATTGCCGGGGGCGGCCCTTTTCGTCAAGGATTTCAAAGGTCAGCTCCGCCTCGAAGACCGGGCCGGTGTAGTAGCCGAGGCCACGGACGACGGAGGGGTCGATGACGATGCGGTCGGGGCCGTAGCCTTGGGCTTCCAGCAGCGTGGCGATCTCTTCGAGTTCGGAAACGCCTTGCCCGCCAATTTCCGAGGTTCCAACCGCCACGCGCAAGTTGGCGAGCGTCTCGATGGTACCGCTGCCCTTGGACGTCAGAAAGGTCAGCACCGGGGCCGCCTGTTCGTCCGACAGCCCAACCCCATCGATATAGGCCCCCGAGGCATCCAGTCGCCCCTTGCCCAGCAATTCGCGCACGCCTGCCTCGCCCACCTTGTCGAACTTGTCGATGGTGCGCAGCACGGCGGCCTGTTGTTCGGGGTCCGAGACGCCGGTCGCCTCCAAAACCCCGTTCAAAACCTTGCGGTTATTCACCCGCACCACGTAATCGCCGCGCTCGATTCCCACGGCCTCCAGAGTGTCGGCCAGCATCGCGCAGATTTCCGCATCTGCGGCCATCGACGCCGTGCCTACCGTATCCGCGTCGCATTGATAGAACTGACGGAATCGCCCCGGTCCCGGCTTTTCGTTGCGCCAGACGGGGCCCACTGCATAGCGTCGGTAAGGTGTCGGTAAATCATTGCGGTGCTGGGCATAGACGCGGGCGAGCGGCGCGGTCAGGTCATAGCGCAGCGCCAGCCATTTCTCGTCCTCGTCCTGCCAGGCGAATACCCCCCCGCCCGGCCGATCCACGTCAGGCAGGAACTTGCCCAATGCCTCGACCGTCTCTACCGCGCTCGATTCCAGCGCGTCAAAGCCGTAGCGGTGATAGACCCCGACAATCTTGCTGAGCATGTCTGCGCGTTCGGTCACCTCGGCGCCGAAATAATCGCGGAAGCCCTTGGGCGTTTCGGCCCTCGGGCGCGGGGTCTTGCGTGGCTTGGCCATCGGTCAGCGATCCTTCGCGGGCAATTCGCGGCGGGGTCTAGCCCAAGGGGCGCGCAGGGGCAAGGTTGACCGGTGCGCGCGGGCCGCGTAAGCCCGCGCCATGAGCGAGATCGAGGAACGCCTGGCCCATCTTATCCGCGCGGTGGACGACCTGTCGGACGTCATCGCCCGGCAGGATCGCGAGGTCGAGCAATTGCGCGCGCAGGTGGCCTGGCTCCTGCGCCGCGAGTCAAACCGCGAGGGCGAGGGCGAGGGCAGCGTCGTGCTTGGCGCGGAACGCCCGCCGCACTATTAGCCTCTGAATTGTCCCGCGCGCCGCTGTGATGTGCGACCCTTGACTTTGGTCAACGCGGTCCTCAGCCTCATCACATAGCTCGAGCCCAAGCAATCTGATCGCCGGGGTCTCATGGTCGCGCATCTCCTCTATCGTCTTGTCCTGGCCCTCGGTCTTGCCCTGTCCGCTATGGCGGCGCAGGCGCAGGAGGGGGCACAGCTTGGCCGCTTTCTGCCTGATCTCGATCCCGCCACGTTGGTCGATGGGGCCGACGGCTTTGGCGCGCTGCGCGAAGACGTGCCCGTCGCCCCGGTATTGCGGAACGGCGAGACGGTGGCGTGGGCCTTCCTTACATCGGATTTCGCAGGCACTACCGGCTATTCGGGCAAGCCAATCCACGTCGTCGCCGCGATCGACGATGATGCTGTCGTGACCGGTGCGGCGCTGGTCGAGCATTCCGAGCCCATCGTGCTTATCGGCATCCCCGAATCAAAGATGCGCCGCGTGATCGAGGGCTATTCCGGGCTCGATCTCAAGGCCGAGGCTGCCGAATCCGGGACGGCGCACGATCTCGACATCATCTCGGGGGCGACGGTCACGGTGATGGTGATCGACGACAGCCTCGTGCGCGGCGGGCTCAAGGTGGCGCGTGCTCTGGGGCTGGGGGGCCTCTCGCCGGTGGTGCGGGCGGGGCCCGCGCGCGAGTTGAAGTCCGGCGAGGGCACGGTCGAGGACTGGCAGGTGCTGGCCGGCGACGGATCGGTACGGGGGCTGACGCTGGACGTGGGGCAAGTCAACCGCGCCTTTGCCGAGAGCGGCGATGACCGTGCTGTCGCACGGCCCGAGAAGGGCCCGGACGAGGCCACCTTCATCGACATGCGCGCCGCCTTGGTCAGCGTGCCCACCATCGGGCGCAGCCTGCTGGGCGAGAACGAATACGCCAACCTGCAAGGCTGGCTGAACGAGGGCGACCACGCGCTGCTCGTCGCCGGGCGCGGGCGCTATTCCTTCAAGGGGTCGGGGTATGTGCGCGGTGGCATCTTCGACCGGATACAGCTTATCCAGGGGGACCGGTCGGTGCGGTTCTTCGACCGCGATCACCGGCGGCTGGGTGAGATCGCGGCGGATGGCGCGCCGAGTTTCACCGAGCTCGACATATTCCGCATCCCCGCCGACAGCGGCTTTGACCCGGCAGAGCCGTGGCGCCTGCAACTGCTGGTGCAGCGGGCCGTGGGCGCGGTGGAAAAGACCTTCGTCACGTTCGACCTCGGCTACCGCCTGCCCGAGCGCTACCTCGCGCCGCTGGCCCCCGCGCCGCGAATCAACGCCCCCGATGAAGAGGCCGCCGCCAAGGCTGCGCTGTGGCAGCGCATCTGGCGCGACAAGACGCCCGAGATCGCGGTGCTGGCGGTGATGCTGACGGTGCTTACCGGTGCGTTCTTCTTCCAGATGCAGATCACCGCCCACCCGCGCGCCTACCTGTGGTTTCGCATGTCGTTCCTCACCGTCACGCTGGTGTTCCTCGGCTGGTATGCCAATGCACAACTGTCGGTCGTGAACCTGATGGCACTGGCCGGATCGCTGCGCGAGGGGTTTACCTGGGACGCGTTCCTGATGGACCCGCTGGTGTTCATCCAGTGGTTCGCGGTGGCCGCGGCGCTGATTTTCTGGGGCCGGGGGGCCTATTGCGGCTGGCTATGCCCATTCGGCGCGCTGCAAGAGCTGACCAACCGGGTCGCGCGGCTGCTGAAGGTGCCGCAATGGACGCTGCCCTGGGGTCTGCATGAGCGGCTCTGGCCGGTGAAGTACATGATCTTCCTCGGTCTGTTCGGCGTCTCGCTCGCCTCGATGCCGATGGCCGAGAAACTGGCCGAGGTAGAGCCCTTCAAGACCGCGATCATCCTCAAATTCGTGCGCGACTGGCCCTTCGTGGTCTTTGCGGTGGTGCTCTTGGTGATCGGGCTGTTCATCGAGCGGTTCTACTGCCGCTATCTCTGCCCGCTGGGTGCGGCGCTGGCAATCCCGGCGCGGATGCGGATGTTCGACTGGCTCAAGCGCTACCGCGAATGCGGCAGCCCGTGTCAGACCTGCGCCCATGAATGCCCGGTGCAGGCGATCCACCCCACGGGCGAGATCAACCCCAACGAATGCGTCAACTGCCTGCACTGCCAGGTGCTCTACCAGTCCGACGCGAAATGCCCGGTAATTATCCGGCAACTGAAACGCCGCGCGAAGGATCGCGCGGCGCAGGAGGCCGATGGAGGTGCGCTGGAGCGCCTCGTCAGCCCCAAGACAGCGGGAAAGGAGACCCACTAATGTCTGACGACAAAACACAGATGAAACTGAGCCGGCGGGGCATGCTGGGGGCCACCGCCACCGGCGCGCTCGCGGTCACCACCGGCGGTGCGGGCCTGTTCGCCAGTGCGCCGATGGCGCAGGCGGCGGGCAAGGTCAATCTCGCCCCTGGCGAGCTGGACGAGTATTACGGCTTTTGGTCTTCGGGCCAGACCGGAGAGATGCGCATCCTCGGATTTCCGTCCATGCGCGAGCTGATGCGCGTGCCTGTGTTCAACCGCTGCTCGGCTACCGGCTGGGGCCAGACCAACGAAAGCCTCAAGGTGCTGACCGAGGGGTTGACCGAGGAAACCAAGGCGTTCCTCGCCAAGCGCGGCAAGGTCACCTATGATAACGGCGACCTGCACCACCCGCACATGTCCTTTACCGACGGGACCTATGACGGTCGCTACCTGTTCATGAACGACAAGGCCAACACCCGCGTGGCGCGGGTGCGTTGCGACGTGATGAAATGCGACAAGATCATCGAGATCCCCAATACCGGTGATATTCACGGGCTGCGCCCGCAGAAATACCCGCGTACCGGCTATGTCTTTGCCAATGGCGAGCATGAAATGCCGATCGTCAACGATGGCACGATCCTCGATCAGCCCGAGGAATACGTGAACATCTTTACCGCCATCGACGGTGACACGATGGAAATCGCGTGGCAGGTGATGGTGTCGGGCAACCTTGATAACTGCGATGCCGATTATCAGGGCAAGTATGCCTTCTCGACCTCGTACAACTCGGAAATGGGGATGAACCTCGCCGAGATGACCGAGAGCGAGATGGACCATTGCGTGATCTTTAACATCAAGGAGATCGAGAAGGGTATCGCGGCGGGTGATTACACCGAGTACAGCGGCGTGAAGGTGATCGACGGCCGCAAGGGACGCAACAAGAACTATACCCGCTACGTGCCAGTCCCCAACAGCCCGCATGGCTGCAACACCGCGCCGGACGGGCGCCACGTGGTCATCAATGGCAAGCTGTCTCCGACCTGCTCGGTGATCGACGTGACCAAGGTCGATGCGCTTTTTACCGACAATGCCGACGAACGCTCCTGCATCGTGGCGGAACCGGAACTGGGCCTTGGGCCGCTACATACCGCCTTCGACGGCAAGGGTATGGCCTATACGACGCTGTTCCTCGACAGCCAGATCGTGAAATGGGACATCGAGAAGGCCGTGCGCGCCTATGCCGGCGAGGACGTGGATCCGATCGTGACCAAGACCGACGTGATGTACCAGCCCGGTCACAACCACACCTCGATGGGAGAGACCAAAGAGGCAGATGGCAAGTGGCTGATCTCGCTTAATAAGTTCTCCAAGGATCGGTTCATAAATGTCGGACCGCTCAAGCCTGAGAACGAGCAGCTTCTGGACATCACGCAGGATGACATGCCGGTCGTTCATGATGGCCCGACCTTTGCCGAGCCGCATGACTGCGTCATCGTGCGCCGGGATATCGTTAACCCGGTGAATGTCTGGGACCGCAACGATCCGACGTGGGAAGAGGCGCGCAAGCAGGCCGAGGCCGATGGCGTGGTGCTGGAGGACGGTCACCCCGAGCCGATCCGCGACGGCAACAAGGTGCGCATCTACATGTGGTCCATAGCCCCGACCTTCTCGATGGAGAAATTCACCGTGCGGCAGGGCGACGAGGTGACGATCTACGTCACCAATCTCGACGATATCGACGACGTGACCCACGGGCTGACCATTTCGAACCACGGGGTGGCGATGGAGATCGCGCCGCAAGCCACCGCCTCGGTCACCTTCACCGCCGACCGTCCGGGCGTGCACTGGTTCTACTGCCAGTGGTTCTGCCACGCGCTCCATATGGAGATGCGCGGCCGGATGCTGGTCGAGCCGCGGGACGCCTGAGCCATGCGGCGCCTCGCCGATATCCTGCTGGCGCTTTGCCTGATCCTGCCCGGGGGCGCCCGGGCAGAGATCGGTGACGTGCCGGCGGCGGATGGGGCGCTGGCGCAGGCCGTGCAAGGGGCCAAGGCGGGGGATATTCTCCGCCTTGGTCCGGGCCGCCATCGGGGCGGCATAGAGATTGACAAACCGCTGACCCTCGATTGCGCGCCGGGCGCACGGATTGACGGCGGCGGGCAGGGCTCCGTCCTCGAGGTGACGGCGCCCGACGTGACGATCACCGGCTGTGCCATCACCGGATCGGGCAGCGATCACGAATCTCTCGACAGCGGTATTCGCCTGCTGAAAGGGGCGGATGAGGCCCGTGTGACGGGCAATCGCCTGACCGGCAACCTCTACGGCGTGGATATCCACGGTGCGCGCGACGCGCTGGTCACACGCAACGTGATCGAGGGACGGCAGGACCACCGGATGAACGAACGCGGCAACGGTGTCTATGTCTGGAACGCGCCCGGTGCCCGGGTCATCGGCAACGATGTCCGCTGGGGCCGCGACGGCATCTTTGTCAACACGTCGCATTCCAACGCCTTTGTCGGAAACCGTTTCCGCGACCTGCGCTTTGCGGTGCACTATATGTATGCCAACCGCTCGGAGGTGCGCGGCAATCTCTCCATCGGCAACGGCCTTGGCTTTGCCGTGATGTATTCGCGGGGTGTGAAGATCATCGACAACGTCTCGGTGAACGATGTCGAGCACGGGGTGATGCTAAATTATACCAATGGCTCGGAGGTGCGGGGCAATCTGGTTCTGGGCGGAGGTACAAAATGCCTGTTCATCTATAATGCCCACAAGAACGAGATCACCGGCAATCGGTTCGAGCGCTGCGGGATCGGCGTACATTTCACCGCCGGATCCGAGCGCAACAGGATTATCGGAAACGCCTTTGTCGGAAACCGCACGCAGGTAAAATACGTGGGCTCCACCTGGGTGGACTGGAGCGAAGGCGGGCGCGGCAATTACTGGTCCGATTTCGCGGGCTATGACCTCGACGGCGACGGCATCGCCGATGCGCCCTACCGGCCAAATGACAGCATGGATCACATCCTGTGGACGCAACCGGCGGCCAAGCTGCTATTGGGCGCGCCGGCCGTGCAACTGGTGAAATGGGCGCAATCGGCGTTTCCGGCGCTGTTGCCGGGGGGCGTGGTGGACCGTGCGCCGCTGATGCAGCCGGTGGAGATTTCCATCCCGGACTGGGAGCTGAGACATGACGGATCGTGACACGGCGCTGGCCATCGCGGGGTTGGACAAGAGCTTCGGGCGCACGCAGGTGCTCGGGGGTATCACGCTCGACGTGGCCCCGGGCGAGCGGGTGGCGCTTCTGGGTCATAACGGCGCGGGCAAATCCACGCTCATCAAGATGATCCTCGGGTTGATCCGGCCCGGTGCGGGCAGCATCCGCGTGGCCGGTCATGCGCCTGGCAGTGCGGCGGCGCGCGCCGCCACCGCCTACCTGCCCGAGCAGGTGGCGTTTCACAGATCGCTGACGGGGCGCGAGCAACTGACCATGTTCGCGCGGCTGGCGGGCGAGCATCCGAAAACCGTCGCGCCGCTGCTGGAACGGGTCGGGCTGGCCCCCGCTGCCGACGGTCGCATCGGGACATATTCCAAGGGAATGCGGCAGCGGCTGGGGCTGGCACAAGCGCTTCTCGGCCGCCGACGCGTGGCGCTTTTGGACGAGCCGACGAGCGGCCTCGACCCGATCTCGCGCCACGATCTGTACGCCGTTATCGACGAGATGGCGGCGAACGGCACCGCGCTCCTGATCGCGAGCCATGCGCTCACCGAGCTGGAGGCGCGCACCGACCGCATCGCGATCATGGCCAAGGGGCGGCTGGTGGCGGATGACAGCCTTGGCAACCTCGCGCGCGCAGCCGCGCTGCCCACGCGCATCCGCCTCACGGCGCGCGAGGGCGCGGCAGAGGCGGTGCAGGCCGAGCTTGGCGGGCGGCGCGTCAATGGCCGCGCCGTTGAGTTGGACTGCACGACCGAGCAGAAGATGGCGCAGCTCGCGCGCATCTCGGGGCTGGGTGAAGCGGTCCGCGATGTAGAGATGGTGCCACCGAGCCTGGAGGACCTCTATCGACACTATTGCGGGGAGAACAGGCAATGATCACCCGGATCATGGCTATCGCGGCGACCGAATTCCGCATTCAGACGCGCAACCGCTGGCTGGCGTCGGCCACGGTGCTGATGACGCTCTTCGCGCTGGCGCTGACCTTTGCCGGATCGGCGCCCACCGGATCGCTGGGGGTGGATTTGCTGACGGTCTCGGTCGCTTCGATGACGACGCTCGCGGTATACCTCGCGCCCTTCCTTGCGCTGATGATCGCCTTCGACGCCATCGCGGGAGAGGCGGAGCGCGGCACGCTGGGGCTCACGCTCACCTACCCGCTCAGCCGCGGCGAAATGCTGCTGGGCAAGTTCGCGGCGCATCTTGCGGTGCTGGCCATCGCCATCGCGCTCGGCCTCGGCTCGGCCGGGGTCGCGGCCTGGCTCGCGGGGGGCGCGGGACCGGCGAGCGTGCAGGCGCTCGCGCGGCTCATCGCCACGGCGATCCTGCTGGGGGCCAGCTTCCTTGCGCTGGGCTATGTTGCGTCGGCGCTGTCGGGCAGCGGCGCGGGGGCCGCGGGGCTGGCGGTGGCGCTGTGGCTGGTGCTGGTGGTGCTCTACGACCTCGGGCTTCTCGGCGCGCTGGTGATGGATGCAGGGGGCGGGTTTACCAAGCACGTCTTCCCTTGGCTGTTGGCGCTCAACCCGGCGGATGCGTTCCGGCTGTGGAATGTCTCGGCGGCGCAGGAGGTGGCGTTGGTGTCCGGCATGGCGGGTGCGGGCGAGGCTCTGCCCGGCTGGGCCGCGCCACTGTCGCTCTTGCTGTGGCCGGTATTGGCGCTTGCGCTGGCGCGGACGGTCTTTGAGAGGGTCGAGTCATGAGGCATCTTGCCATGATCGCAATGCTGGTCCTGGCCGCCTGCCAGGAAGAAGAGGCGCGCGCCCCCGACCCCGTCACCATGACCAGCGATGCGCTGGGCCATTTCTGCATGATGCAGCTCGACCAGCACCCCGGCCCCAAGGCGCAGATCCACCTCGCCGGATTGCCCGATCCGATTTTCTTCAGCCAGGTGCGCGACGCGCTGGCCTATCTGAAGGGGCCCGAGCGCGACGCCGAGATCCGTGCCGTCTATGTCAGCGACATGGGCCGCGCTCCGAGCTGGGATGCGCCCGGGATCGACAACTGGACCGAGGCCGCCACCGCGCATTTCGTGGTAGGCGCGCACGTCACCGGAGGCATGGGTGCGCCCGAGATCGTGCCGTTTTCGGACGCCGCAGCGGCGCGTGCGTTTGCTGCCGACAAGGGCGGCGAGGTGATGACGCTCGACGCCATCCCGCCCGAGACCGTGCTCGCCCCCGTAGACATCGTGCTGGAGGAGACCCAGACATGACCCTGACCCGCCGCCGTTTCCTGAGCATTTCCGCGGCCGCGCTGGCCGCGCCCTCCGCCGCCGTCGCAGGCCAGAGCGCCCGCTGGAGTGGTATCGCACTGGGTGCCCCGGCCACGATGATCCTCGCCGGGATCACGCCCTTGGAGGCGCGCCCGGTGTTTGCCGCGCTGGAGGCCGAGTTGCGGCGGTTGGAGCGGATATTCAGTCTCTACCGCGACGACAGCGCGCTGGTGCGGCTCAATACGGATGGTCGTCTCGACGCGCCCCCGCCCGAGCTGTTGGAGGTGCTCGCATTGGCGGGCGCGATCCATGACGCGACCGGCGGCGCGTTTGATCCGTCGGTGCAACCGCTCTGGCAGGCGCGCGCGGCGGGCCGGGAAGAGACCGCGGCGCAGTCGCGCGTAGGCTGGCAGTCCGTGCGGTTCGACGCCGGAACCGTGCGGTTCGACCGCCCCGGCATGGCGCTAACCCTGAACGGCATCGCGCAGGGCTATGTCTCCGACCGCATCGCCGGTCTTCTGGCGGCGCGTGGTTTCGGCGACGTGCTGGTGGATATCGGCGAGGTCGTGGCGCGCGGACGGCGCGCAGACGGCGCGGCGTGGCGCGCGGGCATCGCCGACCCGGATCGCCGGGTGGTTGAGCGTGTGACGCTGCGCGACCGCGCGTTGGCCACCTCTGCGCCGATGGGCACGGTCATGCCGGGCGGGCGGGGCCATATCATCGACCCTTCTGGCCGCGCACCGCGCCATGCACTGGTCAGCGTTTCCGCCCGTCGGGCATCTGTCGCCGATGGCCTTTCGACCGCGCTTTGCCTGCTGGATGAGGGTGCGGCGCGGCGCGCCGTGGCCCGGTTCGCAGGAGCGCGGATCGAGGTATTCACCTGAAAGATCAGCAACCAAGCAAAGGAAAACACCATGAAGAAGAAACTCGTGACCGCGATTCTCGCACTTGCCGTGGCAGCCCCGGCATGGGCCGAGGGCGACCCGGAGGCCGGCGAGAAGGTATTCCGGAAGTGCAAGGCCTGTCACATGGTCGGCGAGGGTGCCAAGAACCGCGTTGGTCCCGCGCTCAACGGTGTCGTGGGCGGGCCGGTCGCATCTGTCGAGGGGTTCAAGTATTCCGACGTGTTCCAGGAAATGGCCGCCGAGGATGCGGTCTGGACCGAGGAGGAACTGGCTGCCTTCCTCGACAGCCCGCGTAAATATGCCAAGGGCACCAAGATGGCCTTTCCCGGCCTGCGCAAGGAAGAGGAGATCGCCGACGTGATCGCCTATCTCGCGACGTTCGAGTAAGCGCCTCGGCGCGATATACAAGGGCCGCCTCGCCACGCGCGGGGCGGCCCACCTCATTTGTGCCCTTCGGCCTCGTCGATCAGGCCCTTGACCCACAGCGTCACCCACCAGTTGGCTGGCAGGCCAAGCGGCAGACAGAGCCACAGGGCGGCTACCGGCGTCAGGGCGGGCCATCCTACCGCCTGCCACATCAGCGCCAGCATGAAGAGGTTGATCGCCACCGCCAGCGCGGTGAACGGGTAGAGCAGCAGGTAAAGCCGCAGGGGCGGGCGTTTGGGCGTGGACATGGGCGGGCTAGTGGCTGGTGCCTTCGGAGAACGTGATCTTATTGTAGACATTGTATTTCCCCGAGGGTTTGCGCATCGGAAGGCGGGTCACCTCCTCCAGCGATTCGGCATCGTAGACGATCACCGCGCCATCCTCTTCCCAGACCGAGACCAGCGCGTGGCTGCCGTCGCGGGTGAACTCCACATGTGCCACCGTGGCGCCCGGCACCGGGCGCAGGGTGCGCACGATTTCGAGGCTCTGTTTGTCGATGACGTGCATCGCGTCGCGGTTGGGGCCAAAGAACACGTCGGCCCAGAAATAGCGCGTGTTCTCGTGGCTGCGCAGGAAGAAGCCCGGGCCGTCGGTCTTGATGGTATCGGTCACGGTCCAGCTTTGGGTGTCGATGATCGAGAGCTTGCCCTCCTTCAGGTGCGGTGTGGCCATCACCCGGCGGCCGTCCCGCTCCCATGAAATGCCCGATCCCAGATGCGGCATGCCAGGCAGGGGTAAATCAGCGATCTCGCGTCCCACGTTGAGATTGACCACCACGCCGCGCCCGGTATCACGCGCCGCGCCGATCAGGTGGCGATAATCGTCGGTAAAGAAGAAATCGTCGAGCGGTGCGCTCAACATGATCCGCCGCCGCGCGAAAAGGCCCTGAGACGATGGCAGCGCCTCGATCATGTCCTTGCGGCGGCTGTGGACAAAGCCCTCGTAGACGGGGTCGGCCTCGGGGTCGGTAGCGACCTCCCAGATTTCCGCCACATCCTTGAGCGCGAGGATGAAGCTGTCACGCTGCGGCGCCTGGTAGACCGCCGAAACGCGGCTCGCCGTGCCGTCCTTGCCGGTGACGGCGATCACCTTCTCGACGCTCAGGTTGTCGGTATCGAGGATCGTCAGCGTCATCGGCAGGTAATTGGCCACCGCGAGCCACTTGCCGTCCCGGCTCATCGCGATGTTGCGGCTGTTGAGGCCCGCGCGCACGCGGCCCACCTGATGCAGCGACCAGATATCGTATTTCTGCACCCAGCCATCGCGCGACATGATGAAGACATAGCGCCCGTCAGGCGAAAATTTCGGGCCGCCGTGCACGGCAAAGGGCGTCTGGAATCGCTCGAGTACCTTGAACGTGTCCCCATCCAGAACGCTGACATGATGGTCGCCCGTCTCCACCACCAGCGTGATGTTGAGGGGGTCGGCGTCGAATGCCGGGGTCTCGGCGGGGGTGTACTCGGGGTCGAACCAGCGTGTCGCCGCGATCTCGGCCAGGCCCCATTCCGGCACGTCGGCCAGCGGTTTGCGCAGCCAGTCGGCCAGCGCTGCGATGTCGCCTTCGCCGATTTGACCGGCAAAAGCTGGCATCTGCGAGGCCGCGCGCCCGCTGGAGATCACTTGGGTCAGGTCGGGACCGCGCATCCGCCCCAGTGTCTCGGGGATGAGCGCGGGCCCGAGGCCGCCCAGCCGATCTGCCCCGTGGCATGCGGCGCAATGGACGTCGTAGGTCTCTGCCGGTTCTGCCAGAGCCATGCCGAAGGCGAGGGTCAACGCGCTAGTGGAAACGATGAGCCGGATCATGTCGCTTGCCTCTGAAGGGGGTGACGGCCAGGCGGTCGCCCGCGTCGCGCACGCCGATCTCGTCGTCATCAAGGTAACAGGCCGGGTCCTCGGCCCAGGGATCGCCGGTCAGTTGCAGTGCGCGGATACGGGTGTTGCCGCCGCAGACCGACTGATGGGCGCAGGCCCCGCAGCGCCCCTTGAGCGGGCGCGGACGGCGGCGCAGTTGCGCCAGCATCGGGTCGTCGCCGGTCCACAGCTCGGAAAAGCGTGCGGTTTTCACGTTCCCCACGGTGTAATCCGACCAGTAGGTATCAGGATGCACACGTCCCAGCGTGTCGATATTGGCCACACCCAGGCCAGAGGAATTGCCGCCCCAGGCCTCGAGATGGGCATGCAGATGCGCCACGCGCTCGGGGGTGAAGTGACGCTCTGCCCAGCGCAGCAGATAGACGGCGTCGGCATCGTTGTTGCCAGTCACGATATCGAGCGGCGCGCTCTCCGCCGCAGCCACCCAGGCGCGGTCGATCAACGCGTCGAGGGCGGCACGGGTATGGGCGTGAACCGCGTCTTCGCCCCGGTTCTTGTCACCACGCCCGGCATAGACGAGGTGCGAGAGGTAGAACTTGTCCACCCCCTCGTAATCGCAAAGCTGTAGCAAGTCAGGCAATTGGGTCGCGTTGTCCCGCGTCAGCGTGAACCGTAGCCCCACCTTGATGCCGCGCTTTTTGCATTCGCGCACCCCGCGCAATGCGTCGGCAAAGGCACCATCCACGCCGCGAAACCAGTCATTGGTTTTGCCGATCCCGTCGATGGAAATGCCGACATAGTCAAAGCCGATCTCGGCCACGCGATCCGCCGTCTCGCCATGGATCTGCGTCCCATTGGTCGACAGCGCCAGCATCCGCACCTTGTCGCGTGCCGCGCGCGCGATCTCGAACAGGTCCCGTCTGTCGAGCGGTTCGCCCCCCGACAGAATCAGCGCGGGGATACCGAAATCACCCAGATCGTCCAGCGTCGTCATGGCCTGCGCATGGGTCAGCTCGCCGGGGAAATCCACGTTCGCGGAGACCGTGTAGCAATGCCGGCATTTCAGGTTACAGCGCCGGGTAAGGTTCCAGATCACCACCGGCCTGACCTCGGCCGCGCCACGCCTTGGGCGCACGGGGGTGGGGGTCACCAGTTGGTGCATATACTCGGTCAGGCGAAACATTACGTGTCTCCTTCGGGCCGTAGCCGCAGCCCCGTCTTCTTCAGAATCCGGGTCGAATAGAGGATGTCATGGCCGCGACAGGCCGCACCCAGTAGCGCGGCGATGCGCCCGCGCTTCTCCTCGACCTCGGCGCGGCTCTCCGCGTGGATCATGGCGAACAGGTTATAGGGCCAGTCTGGCAGGGCGCGGGGTCGCTCGTAGCAGTGGCTGACGAAATCCAATGCGCCGACTCGCATGCCCAGCGCTGCCACTGCCGCATCCTCGACATCCCAGACCGACATGCCATTGGCCACCATCCCCAAGGCATAATGATTGGGGGCCGCGGCGATGCGACGAATCACGCCGCGCGCCTGCATGGCATGCAGGCGGTCGCAGAGCGTGGCCACGCTCAGCCCCAACTCCGCCGCGATGGCAGCATAGGGCTCGGGTACCAGCGGCAGCCCGCCCTGCGTGGCGGCGATGATGCGGCGATCTGTGGCGTCGATGCTCATGCGGCTATCCTGAACCCGATGAAGAATTCCCGGCGTTTCGGGAAACGAAGCACGCGCAGCCCCGTTTCCCGCTCGATCGACATGGCCGTTTCCTCAATTTCTGCTTCCGTTTCCGTGGCCAGCACGAACCACATGTTGAGCCGGTGATCGCGTTGATAATTATGCGCGACCTCTGGCCGGGCATTGACTTTTGTCAGAACGCGTTCGAAATCCGCATCGGGCACCGCCACTGCGCATAGGCAAAACGCACCCCCCATTGCCTCGGCGTCGTAAAACGGGCCAAAGCGGGTGATGATCCGGTCTGCTTTCAACCGTTTGAGCCGTGCCAGCAGGTCGGCCTCGTTCAACCCCAGTTCCTGCGCCACGACGCGAAAGGGTTCGGGGGTGATCGGAAATCCCTCCTGTAGTCGGTTCAGGATCGCCCGGTCGGTGGCGTCGAGGGTCATGCCGGGCTCCTTTCGCGGGTCACGAGCGCGCCGGTCTGCTTGAAGCAATGGCTTGAAAACAACGCCAGGTGCGGCACGTCCTTAAGCTCGGGGCGCCGTGCTGCCGCTTCCAGCGTTTCCAGCGCTTCGGCCCGGCTGCGAGCGTGAATCATGGAATAGAGCCGGTAAGGCCAGACCCCTGCCACCGGCCTGCGTTCGTAGCACAGGGTCACGCCCGGTTGGGCCGCAAGAACCGGCCCGGCGCGCGTGATTGCGTCATGCGGCATGTCCCAGACCACCATCGCATTGGATCGCCAGCCAAGCGCGCGGTGGCGCACGATCACGCCGAGGCGGGCAATGATCCGCCCCGCCGACAGTGCCCGGACGCGTGCGATCACCTCGTCCATGCTCAGCCCCAGCGCGTCACCGACATGGGCATAGGGGCGCTCGATCAGCGGCAGGCCGCGCGCCAGCGCCTGCACGATCTCGCGGTCGCCGGGCTGTAGGACTGACACATCGGGTGGCGGTGCGACCGGCCTCACGCAGGCCTCGCCGCGCAGGGAAAATCCCAGATCAAGGTTGAAGGGTCGCACCAGCGGGAGGTTGAGCACGCGCAGCCCGCTGCGCTGCCCGATTCGGGTCAGTGTGGCCTCCACATGGGTACGGTCCGGGCCGGTGACGACGAACCACAGGTTCCAGGAATTCTCACGCAGGTAGGAATGGTTTACTCCCGGCTCCGCCCCGATCAGCGCTGCCACCTCCTCGACCCGATCCTCGGGCGCCGACACGACAGCGAGCGTGCTGGCCGCGATCGTGCCCGGCGCGACGGTGGCCCCGACGCGGGTGATCTGCCCGGCCGCCTGCTTGGCCCGCAGCCGCGCGATCACATCCGCCTCCGAGGTGCCCAGGTGCTGTGCCAGCGCGGCAAAGGGCCGCGCGTCGATCGGGAAATCGCGCTGCCAGTCATCCAGTAACGCACGGTCGATGGGATCGGCGAAACGGTGCATCGCTCTAGAGCCCCGTCTTGTGCGCGCGGGCGGTGAAGAAGATGCCTGATGGGTTCTCGGCAGCGATCTCACGCAGTTTCTCGAAGCTCTGCGTGTCGTAGACCATGATCTTGCCGGCATCGCGCACCGACAGCCATACCTCGTGGCCGCGCGCGGTGAACTCCATGTGCAGCACACCAGGGCCAGGTTTGAACGTGCGGATGACCTGCTTGGTCAGCGTGTCGATCACCTGGATGGTGTCGTTATTCGGGTGGGCAAAATTCACCCAGACATGGCGACCATCGGGCCGAGCCATCGCGAACACCGGCTGGCCGTAGACGGCGGTGCGACCGCTTTCCTCGAGGCTGCGTGCATCGACCCAGAGCACTTCGTGCTGGCCCATCGCGGGCAAGGCGAACTCGTGCCCGGCAAGCGCCCAGCCCTCCAGATGCGGCATCTTGTAGACCGGCAGCCCCTCACGCCCCCGTGCATAGCCAGGCAGTATCGGGCGCGGCGTGGGGCTGTCCTGCCAGAGGTCGAGAGCGGTCAGGTGATCCTCGCCGAAGAGTCCGGCGATATAGGTCCGCCCGTCACCCGTGACGAGTGCGTCGTAAGGATTGCTTCCCATGCCGCTGATTCTGGTGATCTGCAGGGCGTCGCCGCTGAGATCGGCGATCCATGTCTCGCCCTTGTCCCACAGCGAGAAGACGAAGCGAGTACCGGGGATGTCCACCAGCCCGATGGTCTTGGAGCCGGTGGGGATGTCGGCCACCATTTCCAGCGTATCGGCGTCGAACACCCGCACGCCGCCCGGCTCGTAATTCGACACGGCGACATAACGGCCATCGTCCGATATTGCCCCGCCGATGGAATTGCCCGCCTGCATCACGCGCGCCACGACGCGTCGTTCGAGGATGTCGACCTTGGTCAGTCCGCCATCGCGGCCAAAGACATAGGCAAAGCGCTGGTCGGGCGAATAGACGAGGCTCGCGTGGCTCAGATCACCCAGGCCATCGATCCGCCCCAGCCGCGCGCGCTCGGACTGGTCCACCACCAAGAGCGATCCGCTCGCGCGCTCCACCACCAGGCCGAGATCGCCCGTGGCCTGTGCCTGCGCGCCCGTGGCCATCGCCGTGCACAACACGACTGTCACCGCCTTCAGCAGGTGTCGGACAGGGGTATTTTTGCCAAGAAGAAACGCGGCGCCGGTTTCACCGTTCTTCAAATACTCCGGGGGAGTCGCCCGCCGGGCGACGGGGGCAGCGCCCCCGAACAAGCGTCGGATCCGGGTCATTCGTGATCTCCGTTCAGCAGATACTTGGCAATCCACCCTGCATCTTCCTCGCTTAGCAGCGGGCGCCAGGGCGGCATCGGCGTGCCGGGGACGCCGTCGAGGATGACAGCTGCGAGGCTCTCGTTGTCGTGATGCCCAAGGGCCCGTGCGCGGATATCCGGGCCCAACCCTCCGCGGAGCGTCAGCCCGTGGCACGAGCCGCAATCCTGCCGCACCAGCCGTTCGAGCGCCGCGGCATCCTGATCGGCGAGCGCAGGCGTGGCGGCCAACGCCAGTATCAGCGCCGCCCTATTCACCGGCCATCACCTGCGGCAAGTCGGCCGGCAGCGGGACGTCATGGTAGAGCGACACCACGTGTCCGAGGACGAAAAGCACCGGCGCGGCCATCAAGCGAGCGGCCATGTCGGTGCCGATCCGGTCGAGCCGCGAGAGTACCCGTGCCTCGCGCGGGGTCGTGGCATTGGCGACCGCCAGCACCGGCAAGGTTCCCGGCAGGCCCGCGCGCATCAGGTTGAGCGCGATCTCGGCGATATTGGCGGCCCCCATGTAGATCACCAGCGTGGTGTCCTCGCAGGCCAGGCTCTTCCAATCCAGATCGAGTCGCGCGTCGCGGGCGCGGTGACCGGTCACGTAACGCACGCCGGTCGCGAGCCCGCGATGGGTGAGCGGAACGCCGGTCGCCGCTGCCATGCCCTGCGCGGCGGTGATGCCGGGGGCATACTCCACCTCGATACCGTGGGCGGCGAGGTAGGCGGCCTCTTCCGAGCCGCGCCCGAAGATCAGGGGGTCGCCGCCCTTTAGCCGGGCAACGGTCAGGCCCTCGCAAGCAAGCTCGCACAGGATCTCGTTGATGCGTTCCTGCGGCACGGTATGGCATTTGGGCGCCTTGCCTACCGGCACCATCCGGGCATCTGTCGGAGCGAGGGCGAGGATTTCCGGCGAGACCAGCCGATCATAGACCACTGCGCCGGCGATTTGCAGCATCCTGCGCGCACGCACCGTCATCAGGTCTGCCGCGCCGGGGCCTGCGCCGATCAGATAAACCTTGCCTGTCATTGTCCTGGCTCCTCGGCTTGGCTCGGGGTTCATTCGGGAAAGGTGCCGGGGACCCGCCCTAGCGGGACCCCGGCGGCGCGCGTCAGTAGACGTCGGCGCGCGTGTTGTAGACGTTGAACTTGCCCGTGGGCGTGATCAGGCGTTCGTCCTTGATCACCTTCTTGAGCTCCAGCGTCTTGTCGTCGATCACCACGAGGGCCGATTCCTTGTCCGCCGCGTTCCAGACCGAGAACCATATTTCATCACCGGCCTTGTTGAACTCGCCCTGCACCACGCGGGGCTGGCCATCGGTGATCCCGGCCCATTCCACCAGTGGCAGAACGGTGTATTCGGGTTCTTCCTGCGCGAGGTCGGCCACATCGAACACGACGACCGAGCCTGACACTTCGGCATCCGGATTGAGCGGCGCATCGACATAGAGGTGCTCCGATTCCGGGTGTGTCTTGACGAAAAGCGATCCGCCGCCCATCGCATAGACCTGCTGCACCATTTTCCAGGCATGCTCGGGATGGTCCACGGGATCGGTGCCGATCATGGCGACGGTTTCATCGCCCAGGTGCGAGGTGACCCAGACCGGCCCGTAGGTGGGGTGGTCGATATTGGCCCCCCGGCCCGGGTGCGGGGTGAGGCCTTGCGTGTCGATCACCGCCTCGACATCGCCTTCCTTGGTGTCGAGCACCACCACCTTGTTGCGTGCATTCGCCGCCGTCAGGAAATAGCGCTTGGTACTGTCCAGCCCGCCATCGTGCAGAAAGCGTTCGGCCTCTACCTCGGTGATTTTGAGGCTTTCGATGTTGGAATAATCCACCAGGTGGATCTTGCCGGTTTCCTTGATGTTGACGATGAACTCGGGGTTATAGTGCGACGACAGGATCGCCGCGACGCGCGGCTCGGGGTGGTAGATCTGTTCGTCATAGATCATTCCGCGGGTCGACTTGATCTTGAGGGGCTCCAGCGTGTCGCCATCCATGATCACGTATTGCGGCGGCCAGTAGCTGCCGGCGATCGCATACTTGTCTTCCCAGCCTTCCATCTTGGATGTCTCGACCGAGCGCGCTTCGGTTCCGACCTTGATCTCGGCCACCGTCGCCGGGGTCTCCATCCACAGGTCGATCATGTTGATCCTGGCGTCGCGGCCAATCACCAGCAGATAGCGGCCAGAGGCCGAGATGCGACTGATATGCACCGCATAGCCGGTGTCGATCACCGCCTTGATCTCATAGCTGGCCCCGTCGATCAGGGCGATTTGCCCGGCATCGCGCAGCGTGACCGAAAACAGGTTGTCGATGTCGATATCGTTCATCTTCTCGGTGGGCCGGTCCCCGGGGGCGACGTGTACCTTCCAGCTTGCCTGCATCTCGGGCATGCCGAATTCCGGTGGTGCCGCGGGATCCAGAAGCAGGTAGCGCGCCATCATGCCGACCTCGTCCTCGGTCAGGTCGCCCGATGTGCCCCAGTTGGGCATGCCGGCGGGCGAGCCGTAGGTAATGAAATCGCGCAGGTATTCAAAGCCGTTCTCACGGGTAATGTCTGTGGTCAGCGGCTTGCCGGTTGCGCCCTTGCGCAGCACGCCGTGACAGCCCGCGCAGCGTTCGAAATAGATGGTGTTGGCCTTCTGGTATTCACTTGGTGTCATCACCGGGTCGCCGGGTTTACGCCCCGGTATTTCGACCTGAAGCTGGCCGAGCGTGGTCATGCTGGGCTCATAGGCCGCCGCGGGGCCGTCAGCATGGTCGGCGGGCTTTGCCTCTTGGGCCTGGGCGCCTGAGATGGCCAGCCCGAGGGCGAGGGCCGCGCTTGACAGCAGCGTGGCGCGCCATGTGGCTTTCCTGGGTATCATTTGGGTTTCTCCAATTCCGCTGGTGAGGCAGGGTCGAGCCTGCGTCGGGTGCGGGGTGATCTCCTTGACCAAAGTCAACGCTCGCCGCTCGACCTGGCGCGACAAGCGGTGGATGATGCGCGCACTCCTAGCTTTCTGTCTGATCGCTCTTTTGTGGCCCTTCGGGTCTCTATGGGCGCAGGGTGTGGCGCGGCCCGGCTTAGAGCGGACGATGTCTCCTGCCGTTCCCACCCGCGAGATGGCCGCCGAACTCCTTGATCTCGATGGGCCGCTGAGCGTGACCCGGCAGGACGAGGCTGTGCCGGGCTGGCAGGTCTCCGGGCGGACAGGTGTGGTGGGCTTCATTGCCTCGACTTGGGAGGTGACGCGGTCAGTTGGTTATTCGGGCCGCCCGCTGGATATGCTCGTGGCCGTGGACATGAAGGGCCGTATCGCCGGGGCGCGGCTCATGCGTCATGCCGAGCCGATCCTGACGCTGGGTCTGGCGGACGATGACATGGCGCGCTTCGTCGGTGGCTTTGCCGGGGTCGATCTGGCCGATCCGGGCGGCCCCGGCCCGGGGCCGGATATGCCTGACATCATCTCGCGCGCCACGGTCTCCACCGGGGTGATCCGCGATTCGATCCTGCGCACCGCGCGCACGTTGGCCATCGCGCGCGGGCTGTTGCCGGGCGGCGGGATCGACCGGGTGACATATAAGCCCCGCGACTGGGCTACGCTGATGGGGCAGGGGGCCATCACAAGCCGCAAGGTAACCCTGACCGAGGCGGCCGAGGCGCTGGCCGACGCCAAGGTGCCGGTGCCGACGGGCGATGCGCCTTTCATAGAGCTATACGCGGCCCTGCTCGATCCGCCCATGATCGGTCGCAACATCCTGGGCCAACAGCAATATACACGCTCGGTGGGGGCGCTTGGCCCCGGGGAAACCGCGCTTTTCGTCGCCTCGCGCGGGCTTTACTCGCATCGCGGCACCGCATGGCGTCAGGATGGCGTGTTCGACCGGCTGACGGTGGTGCAGGGGGAGGCGCGCCTCGCGCTGGTCAAATCCGGCTACACCCGGATCGACGAGCTGGCCATCGAAGGCGCCCCCGAGTTCAAGGAACGCAGCATTTTCCGCCTGCCGGGCGACGGGTTCGACCCCACGCAGCCCTTCACGTTGGAATTGACCGCCACCCGCGCCACAGAGACGGACGAGGCCAGCTTTACCGCCGATCTGGGTTACGCACTGCCTGCCGCCTATATCACCGAGCCGCCCGCCGAGCCCGCCCCGCTCTGGCAAGAGCGTTGGCAGGAAAAGCGACTTCAGGTCGCCTCCGTCATGGGCATGATGGCCGCGCTCACGCTGATCCTGCTGGCGCAGGAATGGATCGTCCGGCGCAAACGGCTGTGGCTGGGGCTCCGGCTGGGATATCTCACCCTCACGCTCGTGTGGCTGGGCTGGGTGCTGGGTGGGCAATTGTCGGTCGTGCAGGTGGTGGCTTTCGTGCAGTCGCTGCTTTCGGGCTTTCGCTGGGAGACCTTCCTGATCGAGCCGGTTATCTTCACGCTCTGGTCCGGCGTGGCGCTGGGCCTGCTGTTCTGGGGGCGCGGGGTATTTTGCGGCTGGCTCTGTCCCTTCGGGGCGCTGCAGGAGTTGACAAACCTCGCCGCGCGCCGTCTGGGCGTGCCGCAGATCACGGTGCCGCACGCGGTGCATGAGCGGCTCTGGATCATCAAATACACGCTCTTTCTGGCGATCCTCGCGCTCAGCTTCTACTCGATGGACCTGGCGCTGCGTCTGGCCGAGGCGGAACCGTTCAAGACCGCCATTTCTATGCGGATGATGCGCGCCTGGCCGTTCGTCGCCCTTGTTCTGGTGCTGCTTCTGGCGGGACTCTTCATCGAGCGGTTCTATTGCCGCTATCTCTGCCCGCTCGGCGCGGGGCTGGCGATCCCGGCGAAGTTACGGGTCTTCGACTGGCTGCACCGCCGCCCGCAATGCGGCCGCGAATGCCGACTTTGCGAGACGAAGTGCACCGTCGGTGCGATCGACCCGCTGGGGCGCATCAACCCAAATGAATGCGTGCTCTGCCTGCGATGTCAGGTGGTGATGAACGATCCGGGGACGTGCCCGGTGCTCAAACGTCGCCAACGCCGGACCGAAGCCCCCACATGATGGCCGGTCCCGTGCCAGGCCACTCTCCGGCAAGGTCCTGACAGGAGAACCGAAGCGTTGACAGGGACAGCCTGTCTGCCAATGGACCGGCGGCAGCCATTGCGCTAAGACTTGAGGCGAAGAACGTGCTCTGGTCGATGGTTTGATCCTCATGAAGAAATCCGAGAGTCTAGAGATCGCAAAAAGATCGCTGCTGCTGGCAAACCTGCCGGAGCAGGTGACCGACGCATTACTGAGCGATGCGTCGATCCGTGAATTCGCCCGGGGAGAAACGGTTTTCCTGCAGGGAGAGAATGCGAGCGTGATCCACGTGGTTCTAGACGGGTGGGTCAAGCTTTACAGAATTGCGCCGAATGGCAGCGAGGCCGTCGTCAACGTGTTTACGCGAGGCCACAGCTTTGGCGAGGCGGTGGCGTTTCGGATGCAGCCCTATCCGGTGTCGGCCGAAGCCGTGACCGATTGTGTTCTCATGCAGATTCCGGCGCGTCGTTTCATCTCTATCCTGCATCGGGAACCGGAAGTGGCGATTGCCGTTCTGGCCTCGACCTTCCAGCACCTCCATGATCTTGTCGGGCAGGTCGAGCAGATCAAATCGCAGACCGGCGCGCAACGTGTTGCGGATTTCCTGATACATCTTTGCACCCGCGATTCAGGGACCTGCGTGGTGACGCTGCCTTATGACAAGGTGCTGATTGCCGGGCGGTTGGGAATGAAACCCGAGAGCCTGTCGCGGGCATTTGCCAAGCTGAAACCCGTTGGAGTGCATATCGCACGCCACAACGCCACCATAGACGATATCGAGGCGCTGCATGACTATGCCGAAAGAGATCCGGCAGACGCATGGGGCAAGGCACTGTGAACAGGCTCGAACTTGCCCTCGCCGCGATTGATGCGGCCAACGCGCACGACCCCGACACGAAAGAGGGGCAACCGGCCGCGCAGCTTTATGGCCAGAGAATGAGCGCGGAGTTGTCCAGGCTGTTTCCCGATGCCTCGGAGCCGTTGCAGATCGCCGCGCGGGGTCAGCATATCGAACGCTGGATCATGAAAAGGCAGGAGTTTCCGGAGGGGCGTGCCGGGTACCTGGAATGGCGCACCGAGCTTGCCAAACATCATGCCAAGCGCGTGGGCGAGATCATGCAGCGCGCGGGCTACGACCGGGCCGACGCCGAGCGCGCGGGCCGCATGATCCGCAAGGAGGGCATCAAGCGCGACCCGGAGGTGCAGGCGTTGGAAGATGTCATCTGTTTCACCTTCCTGAAGTGGTATTTCGCCCCCTTTGCGCCCACGCAGGACCCGGCAAAGCTCGAAAGGATCGTCGTCAAGACGGCGCGCAAGATGTCGGCGCAAGGGCGCGCGCGCGTGCTTGACGAGTTTGACCTTCCCGAGACATTAGCCGCGGCGTTCCGGTCCCGAGCCTAGCCCAGGCCCGGCGCGAGGTAGAGGCCGAGGAGGACGAGGCAGAACAGGGCGAGCGCGATCTCGAACCCGCGCCGCCAGAATGGTGCCTGCGCCAGCCCGAGGTATTGCGCAAGGATCACCCGGGCCTTGAGCCATGCGAGTGTCAGGATGGACACCCCGGCGATCGCCGTGAGGCCCGGCGGCCAGAGCCAGAGCGACAAGGCGGTCGAGCCGAAGCTGAGCCCGATCAGCACGGCCCAGGCGCGCAGCAGGGGATCGCGGGGCATCGCGGTCACCTCAGCAGGTAGATGACCGGAAAGAGCAGCACCCAGACCAGATCGACCATGTGCCAGAAGGCCGTCCCCGCCTCGATGTTGCGGGGCGCGTCCTGCCATGCGACCAGGGTGAGAACCACCACCCCCGCCAAAACGTGCGCGGCGTGAAAGCCGGTGAGCAGGTAGTAAAAGGTAAAGAACGGGTGCGTGTCCCAGGCGATGCCCGCGCCCGCCTTGGCCGCGTACTCCACGGTTTTGATGATCAGGAACACTACGCCCAGCATGGCCGCACCGAGAAGCGCAAGACGCGCCATGCCGCGCCGGGCGCATTCGCTCTGACGCAAGGCGAAAGCGGCGAGTGCGCCGGAAGTAATGAGCACGACAGTGTTGACCCCCGCCCAGGTGCGGTAGAGCGCGTCCTGCGCCGTGGCAAAGCCCGCAGGGTCCGTGATCCGCACGGCGAGAAAGGCCGCGAGACCTGCGCCGAACACCAGCAGCTCGCTGACGATCAACACCCAGATCATCAGATCGCCGGGCAATTCGTCGAAAACGCTTGCGTCGCTCATGCGCCGACCAGTTCGCGGTAGATCATCGGCAGTGCCTCGGTCAGGCGTTCGGGGTGTGGGATGACGTGAAAGCCGCCCTGCCCGAACATCCGCGCGAACCAGCTTTTGGCCTGTTTGTCGACGGTGATGCCAAAGACCGACTGCCCGGCGCGGCGCGCTTCGCGCACTGCCATCGCGGTGTCCTCGATGCCGTGACGGCCCTCGTAATGGTCGAGGTCGTTGGGCTTGCCATCCGTGATGACCAGCAGCAGGCGACGCTTGCGCGCCTGTTGCGCCAGACCGGCAGATGAATGGCGAACTGCGGCCCCCAGGCGGGTGTAGAAGCCGGGGCGAAGCGCTCCGATGCGCTGCTCGACCATCCCGGTCATTGGTTCGGCGAAATCCTTGCAGGTCTGGATATAGACGCGGTCGCGCTTGAGCGACGAAAAGGCGTGGATGGCGAAATCGTCGCCGCAGGCATCCAATCCCCAGGAGAGTGCCGCCAGCGCCTCGCGTTCGATGTCGATCACGGCGCGGTCGCCCACCGCGCTTTCGGTGGAGCGTGACACGTCGAGCAGGATCGACACCGCGAGATCGCGCGCGATGGGGCGGGTTTGCCGCCATATGCGGTTGGTGCCCGCGCCGTTGGCCAGGATATCAACCCGCGCACGCACCGCCGCCTCCATGTCAAGCTCGTCACCGTCCAACTGGCCGGGGATCGAGATGCGCCCGGGGCGCAGAGCCTCGAACTGACGTCTGACATGGGTGATGCGGCGGGCCGCGCGCGGGTCCTGGCGGAAGGAGGGGGCGCAATCCTGAGGCTCCGCCAAGCTATCGAGGATACGCACATGGTCGGGCAGGTATGCGCCGCTGCGCGTGTCCCATTCCGGGTAGGTGGTGATGCCTGAAATACGCTCGCGGTCCACGTCCTCGGGGGCGAGGTCGAGATGTAGCTTGAGGCGGGTCGCGGGGGCCTTGGAAACCTGTCCGAGGCCGATTTCCTCCTGATCGTCGGCGGCCTTCTTGGCCGAGTCGGGATCGTCGTCATCGACCCGGCGGTTGAGGTTGAGGAACTCCGCCCAGCTCAGGATCGCCTCGAACTTGTGCAGGATCAGGCTGTCGCGGCGATCGGCCTGATCGGCCTTGCGGCGGCGGGCGCGGTGGGTCTTGTTAGAGCCCTCCTCGGGCGGGCCGTCGGCATCGCGGCTCTCGACCTCGTCGCGGGCCGAAAGGATCAGTTCGCGCAGGTCGGGCCAGAGCGCGACGGGCCGGTAGGAGCGATAGCCGCGCGGGGCGGTGATGGTGGGGAGGTCGCCGGTCTCAAGCGCGGTCTTGAACGCTTGGGCGCGGTCGCAAAGTGGTGCGGGATCACCCAGCAGATGCCGGATCAGCGCCTCGATGGCGGCCTCGCTGCGCGGCAGGCCATTGGCGGGGCGATAGTGCAGCGTGGCCGAGCAGAGGCCATTGTAGAGGTCGCGCAGCCCCGGCGCGGTGACCAGCGCGGCCTTGGTCATCTCATGCGCCGCGCGCAAGGATAGCAGGTCGGCGCGCAGCGGGTCTGGGTCGGTCGCGGGATCAGGCGCATGGGCCACAGCCGCCGCGAGCCAGAGGTAGAGCGCGCCATTGGCCTCGCGCGAGGGAAAGAGCGCCAGTGTATCGGGCAGGCGCAGCACCTCGCCGTCGAAGCTGGTGCGGGGTGTCATTTCCGCCTCGGCGCCCAGACGACGCAGGAACCGCAGGCGGTGGCGCGAAACCTCTGGCGAGACCGGCCTGATCTCGACCGACGGCGCACCCCCCAGCCCTCGGAAAAAGACTGCCAGCCGCCCGCTGACCTCAGAGAGGTCAACCGCGGCTCCGTGATGCACTTGCGGCGCATCGAGGCGACTGGCAAAAGCGTGCCACAGCTTCCCGACGGTTTCTTCGGGCTCCCATGGCTCGATTTCGATCCCGGTCATGGCCATGCCTCACCCAAAGACGGCCGTCACGAGATCGAGGAGCCCGCGTTTGATATCCGCGTCATCGGTCAGGGGCTGGATCATCGCCGCCTCGATGGCGCGCTCGACCGGCATTCCCGTGGCGATGAGGGTCGCGGCGTAGATGACGAGACGGGTCGAGACACCCTCCTCAATGTCCTGGCCCTTGAGGGTGCGCAGCTTGCCGGCGAGGCGCACGAGGGCGCGGGAGCGCTCCTCCGGCAGACCGGATTCACGACTGACGATCCGGGTTTCCAGATCGGGGGCGGGAAAGTCGAACTCCATCGCGACGAAGCGCTGCCGGGTAGAGGGCTTAAGCGTTTTCAGGATGTTCTGATATCCCGGGTTGTAGGACGCCACGAGCATGAAGCCGGGGGCGGCCTCGATCTCTTCGCCGGTGCGGTCGATGGGCAGGATGCGGCGGTCATCGGTGAGCGGGTGCAGCACCACGGTCACGTCCTTGCGGGCCTCGACCACCTCGTCGAGATAACAGATCGCACCTTCGCGCACCGCGCGGGTGAGCGGGCCATCGACCCAGACCGTCTCGCCACCCTTGAGCAGGTAGCGCCCGATCAGGTCTGCCGCCGAGAGGTCATCGTGACAGGCCACGGTATAAAGCGGGCGGCCAAGCGTTGCGGCCATATGCGCCACGAACCGGGTCTTGCCACAGCCCGTCGGCCCCTTGAGCAGCACCGGCAGATCGTTCTGGCTCGCCGCCTCGAACAGCGCGCATTCCCCGCCTTGTGCGAGGTAGAAGGGGGCGGTGGCCGCCCCCTTTTGTTGCAGGGTCATATCTCCGTCCATCGGTCTCACTCCGCTGCGACCGAAGGCTCGGCCGAGATGATCTCGCGCCGCGGCATGGCCAGAGAATAGATCAGCAGGACTACGCCGAGGAACACCACCACGCCTGCGCCAAAGCGCATCCAGTAGAAGATTTCGATCTGGTCCTGGACGTTCATGTAATATTCGCCCAGCACGCGCTGCATGTGCGTTTGCACCGTGCCCGCGAAGGTCAGCGTGAAGGTCATGAACACCATACCACCTGACATCAGCCAGAACGCCGCCATGTTGAGCACCTGATTATAGGGATCGCGGCCCCGCAGGATCGGCAGCGCGTAGGTGAAGATCGCGATGTTGAGGCAGACATAGGCGCCGTAGAAGGCGAGGTGCCCGTGCGCCGCGGTGATCTGCGTGCCGTGGGTGTAGTAGTTGACCCCGTGCAGCGTGTGCAGGAAGCCCCAGACGCCTGCGCCGAAGAAGGCAAGCGTGGCGCAGCCCAGCGACCACAAGAGTGCCGCCTTGTTGGGGTGGTCGCGCCGTCCCTTCCAGACCATGACGAAGGCAAACGCCATCATCGCGAAGAAGGGGATCACCTCCAGCGAGGAGAAGATCGAGCCGATCCACTGCCAGTAACCCGGCGTGCCGATCCAGTAGTAATGGTGCCCAGTGCCTAGGATGCCCGAGAAAAGTGCTGCAGCAACAATGACATAGAGCCATTTCTCCACCACCTCGCGGTCCACACCCGTGAGCTTGAGCATCAGGTAGGCGAGGATCGACGCCATGATCAGCTCCCACACGCCCTCGACCCAGAGATGGACGATGTACCACCAGTACTGCTTGTCCACGGCGAGGTTGTGGGGATTGTAGAAGGCGAAGAGAAACAGCAGCGCCAGCCCCCACAGACCTAGGAGCAGGATGTTGGAAATTGCGGTCTTTCGACCCTGAAGCACCGTCATCGAGACGTTGTAGAGAAAGATCAGCGCGGCGACGACGATGCCGATCTTGACCCAGACCGGCTGTTCGATGAATTCGCGCCCCTCCTTGCCCAAGAGCCAATGCCCCTCGAACAGGTTGAAGAGATAGGTCACGACGACGCCCAGCGTGCCGACCACGAGAATGATCAATTGCAGGTATGCCAGCTTGGGCGAGTGGATTTCGCGCTCGGCCTCCTCTGGGATGAGGAAGTAGGCCGCTCCGAAAAAGCCTAGCAATAACCATACGATGAGAGAGTTTGTATGCAGCATTCTGAGCGTGCTGAACGGCACCAGGTCGCTTAGGAAATTGGGGCTGACATAGACCCAGCCCACCAGCAGGCCGCCGATGATCTGGATGAGAAAGAGCGCGAGCGCCACCGAGAAGTAGGCCAGCGCGATTTTCTGCGTTTCGTATTTCATTGATCCGGTCCTTTCTCAGCCCGCGTCATTGGGCGGCCAGCCCTGTGCGTCGATGGAATCGACCCAGCGCAGGAAATCGGCGAGGCCGCGGGTCTCTTCCTCGGTCAGCTCGAAATAGGGCATCTGGCGACGCCCCTCGATGCCGCTGGGTTGCGACTTGATCCAGCCGTCGAGCATCTCGTAGGCTCCCTCCGGGTCGTCGGCCACACCCCAACGGGTAGTGACATTTGCCAGTTCAGGCGCAAAATATGCGCCCTCGCCCATGATCGAATGACAGTTGATGCAGGTCTTGTCCTCCCAGACCTTCTTGCCCAGTGCGACGCTCTCGGTCAGGGTCTCGGCATTGGTCGAGGTGGTGACGATATAGCGATGCGAGTGCACCGACAGACCCACGAAGATGATGATGAAGAACAGTGACCCCCCGTAAAATATGTTTCGGGCCATGCTCTTGGTCATGACTTCGCGCATGATGATCTCCTTTGCGCGTTGATGCGTGTGGGGGGGACAGTGCGCCGGGCGCGCGGCGTGCTCCTTGACAATTGTCAACGGCGGCGCGCGAACGAACGGCGCTGGCGCACGGGCGCCCGACCCGGCGAATGCGCTCGCTGGTGGCAGATGGATCAGGGACGAACCTGCAGGTTCGGGGAGCGAACGGCACGGTTCGCCCCCGAACGGCGCGCGGTTGGTTTACGCGCTGTTAGTCGCGCCAGAGGGCCTCGGCGTGAAAGCCGACATGCTCTTCCATGAACGTCGCGATGAAGAAGTAGCTGTGGTCGTATCCCGGCTGCATCCGGAAGCTGCCCTGCTGGCGGCGGCCGATGGCGGCGGTGGCGAGGGTTTCGGGGCGCAAAAGATCGAGGAACTGGTCGGAGGTGCCGGTATCGACGAGCATCGGCCCGTCGAAGCCGCGTTCGGCCATCAGCAGGCTCGCGTCATGGGCGGCCCAGGCGCTCTCGTCCGGGCCGAGATAAGCGGCGAACTGCTTGCGGCCCCAGTCGCCGCCGGTGGGGTTGCAGATCGGCGAGAAGGCCGAGACTGAGCGGAACCGCCCCGGAAGCGACATCGCAAGCGTCAGCGCCCCGTGCCCGCCCATCGAGTGGCCGGTGATGGCCTGCCGGTCCATGTCGAGCGGAAACTCGGCGCCGAGGAGCGCGGGCAACTCGGTGGCGACGTAGTCCCACATGCGGAAATGCGGTGCCCAGGGCGCTTCGGTGGCGTTGACGTAGAAGCCCGCCCCCTGACCGAGATCGAACGCCTCGTCATCGGCCACACCCTCGCCGCGCGGGCTTGTGTCGGGAAACACGAGCGCGATGCCCTGCTCGGCGGCCCAGCCCTGTGCGCCGGCCTTGACCATCGCGTTCTCGTGGGTGCAGGTCAGCCCCGAGAGATACCACAGTACCGGCACCGGGCCGCTCTGCGCCTCCTCGGGCAGGAAGAGCCCGAAGGTCATATCGCAGCCGCAAACCTCGGAGGCGTGGGTGTAGACGCCCTGCCTGCCGCCGAAGCAGGCGTTTTCGGAAACCGTGTGCATCATGGTCCTGTCCTTTCGTCGTCTTCGTGTCAGTAAAGCGCGCCGGTCCAGCCGATCACCGCCGAGACGCTGAGCACCGCCACGGCGGTGGAGATGAAGATCGCCGAGGACACGCGGCGCGGCGCGACCCCGTAGCTTTGCGCGATGATGAACACGTTTCCCGCCACCGGCAAGGCCGCCGCCGCGATTACCACCGCCGCCGAAAAGCCCGGCATGTCGAACACCCACAAGAGCGAGATTGCCACCGCCGCCGGGTGCAGCACCAGCTTGCAGAATGAGAGCCAGCCCGCCACGTGGGGCCGCTCGGCGGCCTTTTCCGCCAGCGACGCGCCGATGGCGAACAGCGCGCCGGGCGTGGCCGCGCCGCCCAGAAGCGCGAGGAAGGCGTTCATCGTGTCGGGGATTGGCAGGTCGAGCGCGGACCACGCGAAGCCCGCGGCAATGGAGACGATCATCGGGTTGCGGATGAGGCCGCCGCCGATGCTGCGCAGGATCGCGGGCGACATGCGCCCGTCGCGCGCGCCGGTGATGAGGATGACCACCAGCGAGCCGAACACCAGCAGATCGACCGCCAGCACCAGCATCACCGGGCCGATGGCCGCCTCGCCCATCAGCATGGCGAGCATCGGCACGCCGAGAAATCCCACGTTGCCGATCACCGCGCATTGCGCCTCGATCGCAGCCGTCTCGACCCGCTGGCGGCGAAGCATCGCCACCAGTGTCGCCAGCAGGTAGACGACGAGGCTGGCCGAGAGGTAGGCCGCGACGAGCCGCCAGTCGAGCACCTCGGCGAGCGACAGGTTGGCGGAGAAGCGAAACAGCATCGCCGAGAGCGCGAAGTAGAACACGAACTTGGTGAGCCAGGCGGTGCCCGCGGGCGAGAAGAAGCCGCTGCGCCCGGCCCCGTAACCGAGGCCGATGAGAAGAAAGAAGGGCAGGGTCTGGAAGAACACGCCGAGCATGGCGGGCACTGGTAGCAGGCTGGCCCGGCACGTCAATCGGCAAGAGGACGTAGCGAGGGGCGGTACGAGGTAGCGGGATCCGCAGAAGGCGCCGTTCAGAGCGATCTCGCGGATTGGACGGTGTCGTCAGGCAATGGCGAACGGATCATCCAGCACCCCGACAAGCGGCATGAGGAATTCGCCGTTCGTCGGGTCCAGCGCATCTGCATAAAATTGATCCGTGGCGCCGATCGCGTCTTCGATGCTCTGCTGTGATCCATCGAACAGTTCCATGACTTCGAGCCCATTCAGAGGGTCCGACATGCCTTTGATGACGGTGAAGTAGATGCCGATATCGACCTTGTTCTCGATATAGTCGATATCCGTGCCTTGCGCCCCGCTGAGAAGTCGCGAAATAAAGCCGTCCCGCGCGACTCTGCCCGAATTCAAATGCCGCAGCCGGAAGTCGCAGCCGCCTTGGGCGGGGTGGCGCTCGAGAACGTTGTTGTAGACTGCCTCGACAAATTCAGCGTTGGACGACTCGTCCGGGTACAGCACCCGGGTCTCGTCTGCGGTATCGAACCGGGCGGCGATCTCTTCCAGGTCCGTCCGTTACTGAACGTCGTCGCCCAGAAATACAGGCCCGTCGCGTCCGGGGCCCGGTTGAAATACGCGATGTAGAGCTCGATCAGG